>CAZWRR010000056.1:0-5756 GCA_964635805.1 uncultured Staphylococcaceae bacterium | reverse complement strand
GATAACAAATGGAGCGGCAAAACAATTTTATTAATTGGTCACTCAATTGGAAAATTAGGTGCTTTTGGTGCCGTAACTGATGCACGGAAGGCATTATTGTTTTTAGGTGCAAAAGTACTAAACAATCCGGAAGTTTATTTAGGGCCGACAAAAGATTTATTTAATGAAGATGGTACGTTTGTTGCGGCAAGTGCTGGCTTTATGGAAAGCGTCTTTGCTGCGCTCTTAAAATAGTTAAAAAAATGAAGATTTAAAAAAGCGGATTTTGTGTCCGCTTTTTCTTTTTAAACTTTTTCATAAATTGTATCAGGCACATCTGGGTCATACATTTCGTTAGCCCAAATTATAAATATAACGTCACTATTACTATTATTTACGATATTATGCGTGTATCCAGGCGGAATATCGACAACTTCAAGGTCGGCACCAGAAACGTTTAATGTAATCGTTTCATTAGTAACGACGTGGCGGAAGTTAATTGTTGCTTCACCTTGCACAACAAGAAACTTTTCAATTTTTGTGTGGTGGTAGTGATTACCTTTCGTAAAGCCGGGTGCAATTACATTCACCGAAACTTGGCCAAATTCACGCCCTTTAATAAACTCACTAAAAGAACCGCGTTCATCTTTATGCATTAGTAAACTATATTTTAGTTTGTCGCCGGGTAAGTAAGTTAAGTACGTTGAATAAAGTTTTTTAACAAAATCGTTATTCACGTTTGGTAAAACTTTGTTTTCACGCGAAGTCTTAAATGATTTTATAATTACCGCTAATTCACCAATCGTAATGGGGTAAGTTGGGGCAACAAAGTAATAATTTTGTTTGCTCTTGCTTGCGCTTGTAATAATTTCGTAAAAAGCACGGACAACGTCATCGATATAAACGAACTCAAAATGTGCGCTTTCATCATTTACAACAATATCTTTGTCATTTGCGATGTTATGGCAAAAAGTAGCAACAACAGAATTATAATTAGGACGACTCCACTTTCCAAAAAGGTTATGCAAACGGAAAACATACACGTCATTACCCGTTTCATCACGATACTCTAGCAAGACGTCTTCGGCCGCTTTTTTGCTTTTGCCATATTCATTATCAAGCACCGCTTGAATTGTTGAAGCAAAAATAATTGGCGCTGTAAGTTTTTCTTCTTTAATTATTTCAATAATTGTTTCGGTTAAACCTTTATTAACTGTTAAAAATTCTTCTGTTGTTTTTGGCCGGTTTGCGCCGGCTAGATGAACAACAAAATCAGCTGCTTTTAAAAATGCTCGCAATTCACTTTCATTGTTACTAATATCGTAGCTTAGTACTTCAATATTTCGTTCTGTTAAATATAAACTTAAGTTGCGGCCCACAAATCCGTGAGCACCGGTAATTAATACTTTCATAAGTCACCTCACGTTAATTATAACTTTTTATAATTATATGGTCCAATTGTAGCGTATAAAAGTTTATAAATGATAAAATTAACGCAGGAGTTATTATGCTAAAAACAAAATATTTAACAAATTTATATGAAAAATTAATTAAAGAAACCGCAGGTGAAAGTGAATTTCATCAAGCTGTTGCGGAAATGTTTGCAACGCTTGATCCAGTGCTCGATGATTATCCACTGCTTATTACAAACAATATTGTCGAACAGCTCTTAAAACCAGAACGCGTCGTAATTAAAGAAGTAGTGTGGGAAAACGCACAAGGAAAAAGCGAAATTAACAAAGCTTATCGCATTCAATATAACAGCGCCTTAGGCGTATATAAAGGTGGGTTACGTTATAGTCCAAATGTCTCGCTTTCGATCTTTAAATTTCTTGCTTTTGAGCAAACATTTAAAAACGCATTAACAATGCTCTCAATGGGTGGGGGCAAGGGCGGCGCTGATTTTAATCCGCGTGGCCGCAGTGAAGAAGATATTAAACTTTTCACGGAAGCGTTTATTACTTCACTAGCGCCATATATCGGTGCCGATATCGATGTGCCCGCAGGTGATATAGGTGTTGGACAAAAAGAAGTTAGCATAATGGTCGAAAAATACGCCGAACTAAAAGACGATGCTTTTGGTGCGTTTACCGGTAAATTACCAGGCAAAGGTGGTGTTTTAGGAAGAAAAGAAGCAACAGGACACGGCTTAATCTATTTTGTTGAAGCAGCATTAAAGCGCATTAAAAATGATAGTTTGCGTGGTAAAAAAGTAATTGTATCTGGTTCTGGCAACGTCGCTCTTTACGCCGCACTTAAAGCGCAAGCATACGGCGCAACTATTGTTGCGATGTCGGATTCAAGCGGATACGTTCATAACGCAAACGGCTTAGATGTTAACATTATTAAACAATTAAAAGAAAATGATAAAAAGCGAATTAGCGAATATATTAAATATGATGCTGGGGCAAGTTACGTACCAAACGCATCATTAATTTGGGGAGTAAAGTGTGATGTTGCTTTACCCTGCGCAACCCAAAACGAAATTGATGCGGCGGCCGCATTAAAATTAGTGAAAAATAATGTTATGTTTGTGGCTGAGGGTGCGAATATGCCGTCAACTAAAGAAGCAGTGGACGTTTTCTATACACACAACTTGCTTTATGCACCAGGAAAAGCCGCGAATGCGGGCGGTGTTTATGTTTCTGGTTTAGAAATGATGCAACACCAAGAACAAACGCTTTACAGTTACGAAAAAGTCGACAAAAAGCTTAAAAAGACGATGGAAACAATTTTTAATAAATGTTATGAAACGGCAGCAAAACATGAAAAACCGAATGATTTACTGTTTGGGGCTAATTTATATAGTTTTCTTCGTGTTGCAAATAAAATGGTCGAAATGCTGTAGTTAAAACTTAAAAAATCAAGAGAATAGCAGTAAAATATGATATTATTTTCATAGAAAAGAGTAAAACTTATGAAAAAATTCCACATCACTGATGAATACACTTTAATTAATTTCGATGCCTTTTCTTGTGATACGGAGGCGGAAATTATTGATTCTGCTCCTTTTGCGAAAGTTTTAGCGATGTTTATTAAGAAAATGCGAACCGAAAAAGATGTTTTGTTCCAAAGTTTTACGAAAGAAAACACCGACAAATTTTTAGATATGTACAAAATGCTTCTTGTCTATGATCCAAAGACAATTAGCCAAATGGGAAAAGACTTACAGTTTGTTAATGAGCACAAAACAGAACTTTATGAAATAACTGAAAAATTTTATGATTTTTGGCGACATTTTCAACGTTTCGGGTTAATGCGTGCAGCACAAAGCGATAGTCAAAACGCTAAGCGGCTTGATTTAATTCATAAAACGGATTTATTTAATGAAAAAGTTCTTTCTGTTTATCGGACAATTTCGCAAAAATTATTAGGGGAGCATTATATTGTTTATCGCCAACTACCAGCGGGTGTAAACGCTAATATTTTATATTTAAACCATACATTTAGTGACGAAGAAAAATATGCAAACTTACAAAATATTGGTTTTGTAACAAGCATTGTTGCGCGGCCCCCGTTCATTTTTTATACAAAAAGCAATACTCGCGAAGGCGTTTTCCGTGAAGTCTATAACAACCCAATTGATGAATTAAGCATTAATAAACTACATTATTTTGCCTTTCCAATTAAAGTTGGTAATGTTTTAGCCTTTATTTATATTCATCGTGATTTTCTCCATCACGGTATTGGACTTGCAAACTTGTTTGAATTTGCAAAGCTTTCAGAATTTCAAGTACGCAAACCTGATTTAGTTTATGTGTTTGGTATTAAGGAAAACGAATTTGATGGAACGTTTTATCACGATAAGGAAACACAAACTTACTTTGGTTTTGTCGACCGGAGTACTAAAAACGATTATTTTGGCTATTTGAAAAAAATGATTTTAACATTGCACAACGTTTATCAACTTGATCATAACAACTTACCGGTTCATGGGGGCATGGTGCAAATAATGTTAAAAGACGAAACAGTTAAAAATATTGTTATTATCGGTGATAGCGGTGCGGGTAAAAGTGAAACACTCGAAGCGCTTCGTGTTATTGGCGACAATTTAATCAAAAAAATGACCGTTGTCTTTGATGATATGGGTGTTTTAAAATTTGAACAAAACAAAATTAAAGCGATTGGCACAGAAATCGGCGCATTCGTACGTTTAGATGATCTTGATGCGGGTTATGCGTATCAAGAAATGGAACGTGCCATCTTCGTCAATCCGCATCGGCGTAACGCACGCGTGATTATTCCGCTTTCAACACATAAAGAAATTATCAAAGAATACGAAGTTGACTTGCTCCTTTACGCAAATAACTATGAACAAAATGCGACTGGTGTGAAAGTTTTGACTAATGTTAACGAGGCACTTACGGTCTTTAAAGCGGGAAAACGTTATGCAAAAGGCACGACCAGTGAAGTTGGCCTTGTTAGTTCATATTTTGCTAATCCTTTCGGCCCTGTCCAACGAGTAGCGCAAACCGAACTGTTATTACAAAAATATTTTACAAAACTTTATGAAAATAATGTAATTGTTGGCGAACTTTATACGAAATTAGCAAATCCGGGATTTGAAACTAGTGGTCCGCAAGAAGCGGCGCATTATTTATTAAAATATTTAGTTAAAAATTAAATTAGTTTTTTTGCAACCATATCATCAAATGCACTAAACAAAGCTTTGTAATCTTTTTGTGTAAGTGCACCAATATGACCGACACGGAACATAACTTCTTTTAAATCACCAATGCTAGCGGCGAGGACAATGTTGTAGTTTTCGCGCAATATGTTAATTACATCTTCACCAGTAACACCTTTTTTCAATACTTTAAGAGGTGTTAAACAATAAGCGGGATTTTCTGAAAAAATTGCAAACGGGTAATCTTTAATTTTTTCACGGAACATTATTGCATTATTTTTAATTTGTAGTTGCTCTTTTGCAAAGTTGCCGTTTTCAAAATTGCGTAAACGTAAGTTTAATTGGCGCATTGTCGTTACAGCGGGCGTAAATGGCATATAGCGGCGCATTCCTTCGGTTATATATTTTTGCAAATTAAAATAATAACTAGGAACGACATTGTTTGTAATAATTTCAAGCGCCCGTGGGTTTAAGGCAACTGCGCTGATTCCAGGGGGCAATGCTAACCCTTTTTGAGAGCTAGTAATCAAAACATCAATTTTTTGTTGTTCCATATCGATTTCATCACTAACAAATGCACTAATTGCATCGACAACAAGCAATAAATTATGTTTTGTTGCAAAACTTTTAATTAATTCCATATCGTACAATAGTCCTGTTGAAGTTTCATGCATGTTTACAAGCATTGCGGTGAATTCGTTTTTTTCATATTGCGCTAAGTGTGATTGTTTTAACTGTTCACCCGGTGCGAGTTTCAAGTTTTCAAAGCGAATATTGTAAACTTCACAAATTTGACGGAAGCGTTCACCAAAAGTACCCCCATTAACGATAAGGACGTAATCGTCTTTGTTAAATAAACTCACAATGCTCGCGTCCATCGCGCCGCTGCCGGAGCTAGTAATAAGGGCAACCTTGCTATTTTGTGGTGCGTTCAAATATTTTAATAACAACGCTTCGTTTTCTTGCATTAATGCATGAAATTCCGGTGTGATAAAATAAGGAACGTCTTCGCGTCCAACGCTTAATATTTCTTTTGGAACGTGAACGGGTCCAACAGCAAAGTTAATTTGTTTTTTGTTTTTCATAACGCCTCCTGCAAAACTTCGTATTATAATTATACTAAATATAGTAATACATTAACCATTTGGAC
>CAZWRR010000055.1:0-5842 GCA_964635805.1 uncultured Staphylococcaceae bacterium | reverse complement strand
ACGCTCGTTTTTCGGCCATCAGTTTTTCTTTTTCAGCACGGCGGCGAGCGATTTCCGCTTCACGTTCTTTTTGTCGTAAAAGTGCCGCTTCTTTTCGTGCTTTTGCGCGTTCAAGTTGCGCGGCTTTGCGTGCAGCAGCTTTTTCTTTCGCTTTCCGGCGTTTTTCGGCCGCTTTTTGGCGTGCCTTTTCGCGTTCAAGTGCTTTTTTCTCCCGAGCTTTTTGTCGTGCAGCTTCGCGTTTTAAGCGGGCACGTTTTTGTGCTTCCGTTTCAATGCGTGTCGTTACTTTAACTGGTAATCCGTGTTCTAAGAAACGGTCATCGCTTAAGTCGAAGTCAAGCACACCGGCCTTAATCGTTGGTTTAACCGTATGTTGCTTAATTGTATGTGGCGCAAGCGTAGCGTGCTCGGTATCAAGTGCTAAGTAGCTTGTAAGCACAAGATGATTAAGAATATCTAAATATTTTTCATTAAAATCAACGCGTGCTTGCGTCACTTTGTACATTATCCCTAACTCATCGTAACGCGTAATAAATTGCCATAGCCGAAACGCGTCTTGATAAAGGTAGTTAAGTCGAATAATGTTTGTTTGTTGAATCGGATCTTGCACCGGCGAAGCTTTGCTTAATTCTTTCATAAAAGGCGAGGTCACTAAAAACATTGAACGGCGGCGCAGTTCGGTTAAGCGTTTCAGTATATCGTCGTTTGAAGTACGTTTTCCTTCGTCGTCACTTGGGACAACCATTTTGAGTTTGCCTTCAAACGTATACGTGTGTTCGTCAATTTTCACTTCTTTTTTAATCGTAACGACGTCACTATGCTGACTGTCGCCATGATCTTGAATATATTTGTACCGTAGTTCAATAAACACTTGTAGTCGTTTAATAAGTGTCATAATGAAGCGGTTTTCGTAAATTTTAATGTCGTCATCCACATAGACGTTAAGGACGCGCTTGGGCACAACTTTGCCGTCATCCATAATTTGGTCAACGTTTTGCGAGTTTTGCGCTAAATGTTGGACGGCGCGTGGTGTAATCCGTTTTGCTTTTTCAATTTGTACTTCTTCGGCAATTTCGGCAATAAACTTATGCGGATTCATCACGATGTTTTCTAAGCTTGGCATCGCTTTTTCAATTTCAATAATAAAGTCTTCTTCAAACTTTTTAACTTCACGACGAATTGTGCCGGTTAATTCTGTTTTACCGTTGCTAACGGCGGTAAAAAGCGCAGCACTATCTTTACTGCGTTTCGTAATTTGTCGCATAAATGAAAAGTAACGTGATTTAGCCTTAGTGTATTTCGTGTACGCTTTAAGTGCTTCACGTTTCGCAAGCTCTTCCGGCGTTAAACGCGGCCGCGGTTTGCGCGGGGCTGCTTTTTTAGGCGCGGATGCTTTTGCCGTTGCAGTCTTTTTCGTCGTCGTCGCTTTTTTAGATGCGGCCTTTTTCACTGGAGTCGCTTTTTTTGCAACCGGTGTTTTTGCTGCCGATGCTTTTTCTTGCGTTACTTTTTCTTTTATTTTTTCCTCTTGTGCCATTATTGTCCTTATGAGAAGTTAATGTATTCTTCAATTAATGCATGTGTTTGTTTAAATGTGTTTTTACCAAACAGTTTATCAATTTCGTTGCCAAGTGCGCGCAGTTCTTCGTGCATGAAGGCAAGGTTAAGTGATTTAAATTTCTTTAAAATCTTTGACGAAAACATGAAGTCAAGCGCTTCAAGTTCGGCGCCACCTGCCCCAACGTAAATCGGGACGAATGTGCGAATTTGGCGCATAATCCGGTTACCGAAGCCGATACGGAATTTTGCCACAACAAATTCATCAAGTTTTTGGAATTTTTGCAGTGTTGCTTTGCTAAGTGGGTAGTTCGTTTTTGCTTCACCAAAGAGTTTATTTAAATATTCATACGGCATGCGCACAGGTTCAGTAAACTCAGCGTCATAAAGTGCGCCCCGTTCGTTAAGTGTAATCGCAATCGCCCGGTCATACACTTTGTCGGTAATTGTAAATGTACTGTCGTCATTGTTTGCCGTACCGAAAAACCAAATGTTTTGGTTAATAAGCATTTTCCCGTCGACTAAAAGTTTCGGGTTCATGTCGTTAGCCGTTTTTGTAACTTCAACGATCCACTCTTCGGGACGTGGCATTTCCATAATACTTAAAAATTCCGCAAAGTAATATTCAATCCGCGCAAGGTTCATCTCGTCAAGAATAATAATATTTGGATCTTGGCGGTAACCTGCTTCGTAAACTGCACGTAAAAATTCACTTTCGTTAAAGCGTTTCGTGAATTCATTATAGTAACCAATAAGTTCACTGCGGTCGCGCCATGAGGGCTGGACACTACAAATACTTACGTCATTAACGAAAAACTTCCCAAGTGAATATGGTAGTGAGGTTTTACCAGTCCCACTAATCCCTTCAAGAATTAAGACTTTTGTCGTACCAAGCGCGGCAAAGAGCGTGCGAATTAAACCAATATCGTAAAAGAGGCCTAATTGACTCGCCGCAAAGTTACGGTAACGCTCGACTAGTTCGGGTAATGTAATGCCTTGATCAACTTCACGCATAACGATTTCGGCGTCGTAATTTTTATATTTTTCGTCCACACTATAAAGCCGCGGGAACGTTTCCGCGACTTGACTTGTTGGCCCCTCAACATCTTCTTCAATACCTAAACTCTCTTTTTTGAGTTTTAGTATTTCGTTTTTCTCTTGCACAGCGAAAAATAGTTCACGGTTTAGTTTATGAATTTCTTGACTAAGTCGTTCTTTCGTTACGTTGTTTTTGCGGATTCTTACCGCGTGACGCACTAAAATAACGATTAAAAAGATAAAACCGGCAACAACCGCGGCAATTAAAAGTACAAAGATTACAAAGAAAATCCATCCGCCCGCTCCGAAGTTCATCCGGTTTGCTTGGAATATTTGGCGATAGCTATTAAAGTGGCCCGGGACTTTGCTCCACGGATCATTAAATGTCAAACTTAAAAACTCCACTAAGTTACGCCAAAACTCGGTGAATACTTCTTGTAAATACTTAAAGAAATCTCCCATAATTGTTCCTACCTTTGTTAATCTTTGTCGCGGACCATGAAGCCTAAATCAGCTTCAAAGTTAATACCGTCAATATCATTCGTACTTGCGGGGTCCCATCCTTCAAGCCAAATTTTAATATCGATGTCAACGATACCATTTTCATCACTATACGCAATAGGACTACCAACATTACTGTGGTAGCTGTAATGACGGAATGAATTTTTAAAATGTGCCTTTTTCGGAATGATGTCATTTACTTTTAAAGCGTGAACGTGCGGTGCGGTGCGTGTACCTTCGGCCGTACTTTCACCAAAAACGGTGTCTTCCCAATGCGCATCAGTTAATTCGTGTTCGAAATCACCAAAGGCAATTTCGTGATATTTACCATCATGCATGACAGTCGTGTAGTCATAGTAATCATGTTCTTCATTTTGTTGACGGCGGACGTTAAGGCGGCCACCAACGTTTATACTGCCGGCCGTTTCAAGATTTGCTTGATAACGAATTGGACGTAAAATGTCACGCGCCGTATTGCTTTCAAAGCCAAGACGAATTGCTTTATCAATATCGTTATACCCTTGGAAACGCGAATCAAGTTCAAAGTAAAACGGATAATCCGCTAAGTCACCGCCGTGCTTTAAAGCGATTTTAAATAAAACATTAAAGCCAAAATAATAACTTTCATCAACTAAGTCTTCACTAATAATATGGCGTTCATAATAATCAACGTTATTGTAATTGCGGTACAGTTTAATTTCGTCGCCACTATTGTAAGCACGAGTTGTAACTGGCGAAAGACTTAAGCCTTCGGGGTGACCACTGCGCTCGACGATAAAACGGAACGTTTGCTGACTTACACGTGTGCCGCCCCAGTAAATGTTTTCCGTGCCACTAGCGTTACGAGGATCACGCACTAAATGATGCGTGTCTAAATCGCTTTCCGTAAGTACAACGTCTGGTGCAAGGCGAAAGCCCATCTCCGCTAAACTAATTTCGTTAGCGCGGTTTGTAAGCCTGATACTTGCCGCACTTGCTCGTTCTTGCCCAACGAAATAACTAACGAAAGAAATAATAATAAAAGCCGTTAGTAAAAGTGAGGCGATGCTTATCCACACACGCGCCACTTTTTTGCGTCGTGCTAGCGTAACTAACTCTTGGCGATAATCGAAATTGTATTCAGGGGTTTCACGTTCGGGTGTTTCTTTTGCCATAACATTCCCTTTCCTGCAGTATGCATAAAACAACATCAAAAGATGTTGCGTGTGCCTTCTTTGTTAATTTTAAGCTAAAAAGCCGTAAAAAACAAACAAAGCGGTTGCCATTTTAAATGCGAGAGCACTTAAAACCCCGTATAGAAATAAAAATGATGATACCCGTTAATTGCCCGAAACGAGAACAACTTCTTATTTCTTTTCGGCAACTGGCTACCATCTTGCGTTAGGTCCTATAGTTTTGCGTCACTAGCTTTCGCGAGTTTTGCCTTTTTCTACTTACTATTTTAAAGACATTGTCTTTATTTGTCAAATAAAAAGAGTCTAAAGGAATAGACTCGTATTTACTTTTAACTGTAGTTAATGTTTAGTTTGTTATTTGTCTTTGCTCGCGTCTGCTGCTTTTTGCGCTTCCATCTCACGCAGCACTTCTTCACGCGCTTGGCGCCGTGCTTCTTCCATGAGTTCTTCTTTACTCATTTCGAGGAATTCATTACTTGTTTTTTCGTTCATGACACGGATTAAGAAATAAATATTAAGTAAGAATAAGACGATGAGTGGGAACACAACGATGATGAAAAACCATACTTTGTTTTGTGGTTGAACGAAGAAGCGAATAAGTCCGCTTTTAATATCTTCATCAACAGGAATGTTGTTTGCGGCGTTGTTAATAATAAATGCGAGAGTGACGAGTGTAATCATCACGGCTACTTCAAGGCCAATGAGTACATACGTCGCCCAACTCGGTAATTTAAACTTTTGTTTTGTTTGTTCCATAAGCTTTTATTAGCTCCTACTCTAAAATATACGCTTTCGGCATGTAATGTAATTCTACATTAAATAACTAGTAGTGTCAATTTAAGTATATATTTCTCTATATGTTCATATAGATACACATAATTATAGCACTTCAACTGTGTATAAGTCGAGTTCGACAGTGAAAACACCGCCGATGACGTTATTAAGTGCTTCGGTATCAGTTCCTTCAATCCAAATGCGGAAGTTTACGTATGCGTAACTTGCCCCATTCGTAGCTAAATCCGCAACTAAACCGTGGTAATACGGTTGCTCCCAGTCCGGTAAATCATCCCCTAAGTCGTCAACTTTGATTTCATTTATTTGGCTTTTGTTTTGGTAACTTTCAAAACCACTCACGAAATCATAATATTGGGCCGGATCATTATTTTCATCAACAATAGTAATAACTTTTCCGTCCGCGTCATTTACACTATTAACTTGCGTAACGCTGCCTTCACGTACTTCTTCTTGTTCAAGTAGTTCGTAGCCGGCAAGACCGTATGCACTTTTGTTTACAGTGTCTTCTGGTTTAACGACGTACATATATTGCGGATCAAGTGCATCGTGCTCAGGGTGTTGTGCGTATACAAGCGTAACACTGCGGTCGTCATCAGGATCAACAGGTAAAACTGGCGTACCGTCGCCGTCTTCAGTAATATCAAGCAAATTAACCGCCATCCGTGCGGCTTTCGTTGCTTCAATATTTTTTTCTTGTTGGGCAAGATATTGCTCGTGCGCGGTTAACACATCAATAACGTTGCCATCGTCATCAAGAATATCAATGTCATCATAAT
>CAZWRR010000054.1:0-5931 GCA_964635805.1 uncultured Staphylococcaceae bacterium | reverse complement strand
GCCTAGTGTAGGATTTGAACCTACGACCGATCGGTTAACAGCCGATTGCTCTGCCACTGAGCTAACTAGGCGTTGCTCGTGTTAAGCAATTGCTATATTACCATACTTTTTAAAACTTGACAATAACAATCATTAAGCTTTATTTCAATTTAGCTTTAATATTGTTGGTAACGTCCGCAATCGTGTCAAAACCAAGCATTTCTTCGTTTGTAAACTCGATTCCGAATTCTTCTTCAAGTTCCATCATTACTTCAACTAAGTCAAGACTATCTAAGCCTAAACCTTTTAATTCCATTTCTGGTTCAATTGTTGTAATGTTTAGCATATCTTTGAATACTTGCTCAATTTTCTTAAGTTCTTTTTCCATAATACACCTCGAGGAAATATTAACAAATATTCGTTGTGTTAGCAAATATTAAACACGCGCCACGAATTAGCCACGGCTACGTTGGTGTTACATCAAGTGAATAATTTGACATATCTGTTTTTAGTTTGTTTGCTGTGTTGTTAAATGCAGCACCTAAAACACCCGCAACAGCGCCAAATAGCGCTAATACTAAAAGCACACCAAGAATTTGTCCTTTTAACTCTGACATTTATTGCCTCCTTTCTATAAATATCCGACCATGACAGTGCGAACAACACTAATTGTTAATTGTTCTTCACTAAGAACAAGGGGCGTATAAAATGTTGAAATTTCATATTTGATAATTTGCCCACTACTCACAAGTTCACAAGTCCCAAAACAATCAATTGTAATGTTTTCTTCTTCAAGCATTGCGACGAGCGTGCTACGCACACCCCCTTCCTTACTTATTTGGTAACTAAGTGTTGTTGCCCTTGTTTCTAAATACGTTTTCAGCGACGAAACACCATAAAGATCAACACCAAGTAACAACATTGGTGTAATAATTAAAATACTAAACAAAAGACCGGTTAAGTTACCCATTTAAAATACCTCCAATAAGTGTCATAACATTTAATAAAATTGTGATTAGCACAAGGCCCGTGCCGATATATAAAAAGAGATCAAATCGTTCATAACTCGCATTATGGTTTGCAACTGTTTCTTCGTGATTCATTTTAATAAGTGATTCAAAAATATAATTAAACTGCCAAAGCCGCTTTTGATCAACCCCATGGTTAATTAGCAAATAAATATTAATCATAATATGCGTGACGATTGTGTTATCAAAACTTTTTGCAAAAGTTAAATACGGCGTAACTGAATGATCAATCATCATTTGTTCATGTAACAGTTTGACTGCTGTTTTAACCGGTTCACGCGCTGCTTCTAAACTTGCTGAAAGTGCGTAAAATACATTTGCATCACTATCTAAGGCAACACGAAAATGTGTAAACGTCATAATAAAATCATTTAACGTAAACACCGTAGTTTTCGTCTTCGTTTTAATAAAAAACAACAAAAACAAACTTAACACAACTAAACTTACGACAATAATAAGCGAAAAGCGCAGGAAAAAGAGCACGACTGCGGTTGCTAGCAAAGCACTAAACCCGCTATACTTGATAATTTTTTTAGCTAACATTTAGACTTCGCCTCATTTTGTTTTCATTAACAAAAAATAAACTAGTTAATTTTAAAACTATTAATAACTCATTACCGACAATAAAAAATACGTTTTCATTAATTTGCGCGAAGATGTTTGAAAGTGAAAACCGGAAAACAACACTTACAGTAAAAATAAAAAGCCAGTTACTAATAAACTTAATTACATAGCGTTGGTCAATTTTAGCAAGAGCATTAAGCGTTGCCCGCGCGCCATCAATGCGATGGAGTAACACTTCACTCATGCGTATGATGTCGCCACCACGTTTTTCATATATCATTAATAAATCAAGAAACGAGTCGTAGTACTGATGCGCAAAATAAACACCTAATTCTTGTATAATAACTGTTGATTCGCTTTGTTTAAACGCCGCTATTTTTGTTTGTAATTTCTCATTTAAGAGCGGTTTAATAACACTAAAAGCGCCATCAATTGTTTTTTGGACATTAAGATTTAAAATCACAATCTCAATAAAACTAAACATACTCATTAGTTTTTGATTTTGATTAATAAATGCAAATTCACGCCAAGCAATGACAACAATAAAAGCGAGCACAAACACAAAATTTACAATTATGTAAAATGATATCCCGTATATTAAAAAAGAGTAAACCGTTATAAAAACAACAAGGAAACTATAAATAATAAGAGGTAAAAGCTTATCGTTCTTCATATAACGTTATTAATTTGTGTGTCGTTTCATCGTACTTTACTATCTCTTTAATGAAACGGACAACTTGCGTACCATCAACTTTTTTCTCTAAATGCACTACAACGGGGAATGCTTCATATATTTCTTGGCGATTAGCATTTTTTATAAGGCGCTCTAACCGTAAATACACAGCGGCGCTTGAACTAGCGTGCAGCGTTACTATATTTGGGTGCCCGGTAATCGTGCTTTGATATATTTCATTAACTTCTTTACCACGTGTTTCCGCGATAATAATGTAATCTGGATGAAAACGAAGCGCATTCTTAACGTATTCGCCCATTTCTTGCTCATCATTACTTTGCGTTTGCCATAATGTAATATCTAAAGTCCGGTTAAGCGAACGTACTTCACCTAATTCCATGACGTTATCAATAACAATTAAGCGTGTTGCCGCTGCTAAACGCGTGAGTAAATATTTTTGCAATGTTGTTTTACCAACACCTGTTTTGCCGCTTATTACAATTGTTTTTTGTTCGTTTAGCAAATCAATTAAAATACTTTCGAGCGCTTCATCAATGTAATACGGGTGTTTTTTCAAAAAATTATGATTAATCCGTAAAGCGAAGCTTGGCGTTTCCCGGAAATCGTAACGACTACGTGCCGGATGCATTGCACTAAGACGGTATTTCCCTGCACTTATATCAAGGAAAACATCACTATAAGAAAATTTAGCATTTGCCAAATTAGCAACATTACGTAAAAACTTCATTACTTCTTCATAATGAACATTGCGCACAAACTTCCGCCCACTTTGCGAATTAAACACAAATAATTGTTTACCATTGTACGCAATATCCGTAATGTGTTCGTTCCGCACCAAATCTTTTAAAAAACTCGCGTTAATAACGTCAATGATTTGTTGCATTACACAATCCGATAGCGAAAGGTTTTATTGTAATGCACAAAAAACCCAATGTCACCTTGTAAATTTATTGTAAAATTATTAACTATATCAAATTTTGTTTTTATATCTTCATCATAGTAATACGTTATCTCATACGTATAAGCAATCGTCTTATTCATATTTGCCACAAAGTAATCCTCGACCACAACTTCAATTAAAAATGAATCAAAGACCGGTTGGGCACTGCTTTCGTGATAATACGTAAGTGTCGCCACATAACTATGCGAAAAATTGTTAAAAACTTCATTTACATGCGCATAGTTAACGTTTATCGTAAACAAACCAACAAACAAAAATAAAAAGAAAAAACTTAAATAACCCCACATTTTAATAGCGCTCGATTTCTATTTGATACAATCCGCGATCCCCGATATATTCACTTAAGACGTTAAGGCGGAAATTATACACTAACGTAAATTTACTATAGCTAAAACCGGTAATCTTTATTTGCCCAACGGCATTTTTTACAATATCAAATTTGTCACGCGGGAAAAATATCGTATTTGTAACGACAAAACCTGGTTTTTGTGTTTGACTAATATACCGTGTTGCGGGATCAACGTACAAGTTATGATATGGTTGAAAAGAAAGTGACATATCATTTAAAAGTAATTTTAAGCGGATTGATTTTTGACCATTAATTGTTGGCATATACGGAAAAATTTCATCGTTTTCAAAACTAAGCACTGCTTCTTCATAAAGCAAGACACGACCGTAGTTATAAAACGTCGTTGTAAGTGGCGCTAAATTAAAAAAGAGATCAGTAGGTAATTGATAAATATTAGAATACGGTGTAGTTGTAAAATTTGTTTGCGTATTAACAACACTCGCAACACCAGTTTCATATGCGTATACTACTTCATTGCGTAATAGTGCATTACCGTTACTTGAATTATTAATAATAATCGGCGATGAAGCATCATGAGCATTAAAATAAAGATAAAATACACGCCAATTTTGCCCAGTATATTTGAAATAAATACGCATGAAATTGCGCCCTAAACTAATTTCTTGGGCATTACCATCATGACGCACATACATCGTAAAGCCTGCGCGGATTTGTTGCGATTTAGTTATACTTGTAAACGTTAGAGTATTTTGCGCATTATGAATTGAATAATAATATTCAATTGTTGTCGTTGTTGCCGCATAAAACGGAGCGCCAACAACATAAGATTCCCCAATTTGCACACTATGTTGTTCAAAACCTAAAACGCCGTAATAATTTGGCGGTATCGTTTGCTTATTAGGGATAAACACGAATAATGTCGAAAGTAATAATAATTTTTTCATAACTCTACCTATATAGAAATACAAGACAATCCAAAGTTTTTTCCATAGTCTTTTCGTGCATTTTATAAATAAATGGCGTAATATATTACTATGATTATTTTAGTAGGGGCAAGCGCAAGCGGGAAAACCGAGGTTGCAAAAAAACTTGGCCAAATTTTTAATGTTAAAAAAGTTGTCACGCATACGACACGGCCGATGCGCCCTGGTGAAATAAATGGGCTCGATTATCATTTTGTTTCCCTTGATGAATTTATGACACTTAAAGGGCAGGGACATTTTATTGAAACAACAAAGTATAATGACAACTACTACGGCACTTCCAAAGATGAAATTGCTAACGATAAAGTTTTAATCGTCGACCCTGCTGGCTTAGAATCATTTAAACAACTCAATGATCCAAAAATCATTAGTTTCTTCATGCACGCAAGTCGCGACGTACGTTATGAGCGGATGTTAATGCGCGGCGATGAAAAAGATAATGCGAAAAACCGGATTGCGCTTGATGATGCAAAGTTTGATCCTAAAATTATTGAAGGAATTGATTTTAATATTAATAGCGAAACGCAATCAATCCGTGAAGTTACAATTGAAGTATATGAAATGTATGCGAAGAAAATGTTATTAATCGTTTAATTCGCACTTTTCTTCACTTAACGCAAAGAGCAAGTCTGTACTTGCGTTTTTTTGTATATTTAGCGGTTTAAGCTTCGGTTTCCCGCTAATATTGAGGAAACCACCAGGGGCGATAATTTTATTTGTCCCTTTTTCTGTTGTCGTTAAGGCAAAGAGGGCACCAAGAGCAGCTTTATGTGCGTTTGGAAAAATCATTTTCATCACAAACTTCGCAACCGCAGTGAAGGCACGCAGTTTAAAGCGCACGATATTAGTGCTTGAGACACCTGGATGATATAAATAAACGTTGCCTTCTGCTTTTTCCATTAAAGCACTTACGTAAATATTAAGCGCTGTTTTAGCAAGCTGATATTGCTTATGACGGGGAAAGTTGCCGTACGTAAACAATTTATTAACATCATTTTCACTAAGTTTATTTAACGCAGCAATCGAGGTTGTATAAACAAGTCGCGTTGTATTCGTAACAACGTTATACTGCTGTAATCTTTTTGTTAAATAATAGTTACCAAAGTAATTAACGCCAAACGTTAAAGGCAACGCTTTATTTGTGCATAAATGTTCTGGAGGCATATAAACACCCGCATTAAACACAAATCCATCAATTGCTAAATTTAACGTTTTTAATTCATCAACAAATTGATCAATCATCGCTGTGTCACTTTGATCAAAATCAATTGTTGTAATTTTACTATATGGATATTTTATACGTAACGCTGTTAACATCGTTTCAACACGCGAACTTGGCCGGTTAGCCATAATAACATGCGCGTTTTTTTCAAGCAAAACTCACAAAAGGTTTTTCAAAATCACAAAATGCA
>CAZWRR010000053.1:0-6203 GCA_964635805.1 uncultured Staphylococcaceae bacterium | reverse complement strand
GTCCCCAGGTTTTATTACTTGACGAACCATTAAGTAACCTTGACGCGCGTCTTCGCCTTCAAACACGTGAAGAAATTCGCCGTATCCAACGCAATACGAACGTTACAACGATCTTCGTTACGCATGACCAAGAAGAAGCAATGAGTATTAGTGACTTCATCGTCGTTATGCGCAAAGGTGTTGTCCATCAAATCGATGAACCACAAACTGTTTACGAAGAACCAGTCGACTTATTTGTCGCCCAATTCCTTGGCTCACCTGCCATTAACATTTTTGATGGACGGATGAGTGGTGGTAATGTTAAGTTACACGGAAAAGTTTATGCAAAAAACTATCCTTCCAAAGGTAACTTTGATTTAAAGGACCCACGTGTATATGACATGCTCGTTGCTGATGGCTATAATCGGTCAAAACGCGAATACTACGCACACTTAGGCGTTGAATACGTTGAAGAAGTTAGCGAAGAAGTTGTCGAAGAAGTCGTTGAAGAAAAACCAGAAGCAAAAAAATTCGACATTAACAAAATCAAAGACATTTTCAAACGTAAAGAAAAAGAAGAAGAAATTGTTGTTGCCGCACCTGATGATGGCTTAACATGGGACTACATTTATGATATCGCCGTTGCTGGTGGATATTATGAGTCGTATGAACACTTCCAAGAAGAATATGGCAAATTATTAGTCGCAGACGGTGTTGATCGTGATATTAAAATTGGTGTTCGCCCCGAATCGTTCTCATTAGACGCAACGGCAAACCCACCAATTGAAATGGAAGTTAAATTTATTGAACATATTGGCCGCGATATTACAATCGTTGGTAACGTTAAAGGACAAACACATAGTCTTCGCGTTATTATTCCGGCCGAAGAACGCAATCGAGTTAAAGGGGATACAATCAAAGTTTATCCAAAACGTTTTTACTTATTTGATGCAGACGGATCCCGGTTAATTTAGAGGTGTAAAATGGAAAATAATAAAAATAAAGGAAAAAAGCAAGTGGTGGTAGCACGATCGGTTGATGAAATATTCAGCGAACCAATGGTAGCGCGACGCAATTTTTCGCTCCCAAATTGGGCAAAAGCGTTAATTGCATTAACTCCAGCGCTGATTTTCTTGTTATTATTCACAATTTACCCGATTATTAACACAACGCTAATTAGTTTTATTGAAAACTTTAACTGGCAAGATGGAATGGGTAGTTTTGCGATTAGTAACTTCTTTAAACAGCGTGATTTGCATATTCGTGAAGATTATTGGCGTGATTATTTTTATAATCTCGATCCGGACCGTCCATTTACGGCTCCGATGCTCCCGGTTTTCTCGTTTGCAAACTTTAGAGATGTCCTTGTTGATCCAGACTTCCACAATGCGCTTTTAAATACAGCAATTTTAACAGTTATTAGTGTGCCGCTAACAATTATCGTCTCACTATTACTTGCTGTTTCCTTAAACTCAATTAAACCACTACGTGGTGTTTATCAAACGATTTTCTTCCTCCCATACGTAACTAATACAATTGCGTTAGGGATGGTATTTAACACACTATTCTCGCATCAACCTGGGGGAATTATGAACCAAGTGATGGCGTTTTTTGGCGCAAAGCCAATTGCGTGGATTACGCACGGGTATGTTAACCCAAACGTAGTTGCGCAAAGTAAGTTGTCGCTTGGTGTTGCAATTATTATCCAATCAGTTTGGGCAGGGATTGCATTTAAAATTTTAGTCTTTATGGCTGGCCTTGCAAGTATTGACAAACAATATTACGATGCCGCGCGGATTGACGGAACATCACGGCGCCGAATTTTCTCGAAAATTACGGTACCGCTCTTAAGTCCGCAAATACTTTATATTACGATTACTTCGTTTATTGGTTCGTTTAAAGCGTACCAAAACATTATTGCCTTAGTTGGGCGTAGTGCAACGAACTTCGGTGGATCAGATGGTCGTTTATGGATGACGGTTGTTGGATATGTTTATAACTTCCGTATTCACCCAGCGACATTACCACTTGCGGCTGCGGGTGCGATCGTGCTTTTAGTTATTATTCTTATTATCACGCTCATCCAAATGCAAGTATCAAAACGAAGGGTCCATTACTAGGGGAGGGATAACATGAGTGAACAAAACAATATCGAAACAGTCGATCTTGAGCTAACTACTGAAGAACAAGCTGTTTTAGCGTCACAAGGTTACAACAGCAACTTGGATGATGAACGCTTTATTCCTTCTTTCGCGAAGGCGCGCGAATATAAAACGGCAAAAGTCGTTTCGAAAGTGATCACATACACATTTTTAACGATTTTCGCGCTCTTTATGTTATTACCATTCGTCTTTATGATCATGGTTTCATTGAAGACACCGATGGACTATGCTCGGGAAGTAACAGAAGGGTTAAGCTTAATTACACGGCAACCATCGTTTATTAACTTCCAGATTATTTTTGGCGGTAACATTAGTGGCGAAGCCGCCCAATATTTACCAGATGATTTACTTGCGATTGTCGGGAATGCCTCGCGTCGTATTAACTTTCTTCCGTATTTTCTTAATACAGCATACGTTGCTGTTATTTCAACAGCATTTACAGTTATAACGACAGTACTTGCTTCGTTTGCATTTGCACGCTTAGAATTTAAAGCTAAAAACTTTCTCTTTGCGGTGCTGTTAGCAACGATGATGGTTCCTGGCGAAATTATGTTAATCACGAACTATCAAACAACAGTTTCAATTAACTGGGAAAACACATTTAACGCCTTGATTTTCGTTCACGGTGTTAGTGTCTTCTACATTTTCTACTTACGACAAACATTCCAGCAAATACCAAACGAGCTATTTTTAGCTGCAAAAGTTGACGGATATGATGAATTCCGCTATTTATGGCGCGTAATGATTCCGATTGCAATGCCGACGATTGTCACGATTATTATTTTAAACGTTATGGGTAGTTGGAACGCCTTTATGTGGCCAACACTTATTGCGAGTGGGAACAACAAGTTCCTAGAAGAAAACTTCGATATTTTACACTCCATGCGCCTTGTTAGTAACGGTCTTATGAGCTTATTCTCCAGTGATTATAGCGATTATGACACCGTTAAGATTGCCGGGTCCATGGTAATTAGCGCACCGTTATTAGTCGTATTTATCTTCTTTAGAAAATACATTATGCGCGGTGTTTCCCGTAGTGGAATTAAAGGCTAATATGATAAAATTATTTTGTGAATTATAGAAAGGAAGGGAATATGAAACACAAAAAATCATTGCTGGTGGCGATGCTTTTCGTTGCCGTTAGCGCACTTACTGGTTGTGGTAAAGATAACAGAACTGTAATCGATTTTTGGACTGGTTTCGGTGGCGGCGTTGCCGTCACGCTTGATCCGTTAATCCAACGTTTTGAGGAACTTAATCCAGACGTTAGAGTTCGTTATGAAAGTAAGGGTGGTTATCCAAACTTAAACACAGCTATTAAGCAATCAATCAGTAACAAAAAATACCCCCATATTGCAAACGGGTATCCTGATCACTTTGCTGACTATGCAAACTCAAACGTGCTTGTTAACTTAGATAGTCCAAACTTCATTAAACATCCTGAGCTAGGACTTGATGTTGATCGGTTTTATGATGATTATATGCAAGAAAACCGCGAAATTGTCGATGACAGGCTCGTCGGGTTGCCATTTAATAAATCAACCGAAATTATGGTTGTAAATAAAACATTCTTTGAAGTAGCAAATAAACTTGATCCAGAGATTGTTGTACCGGAAACATGGCAAGAATTAAAAGTAGTTGGTGAAAAAATTATTAACCTCGTTGAAGACAGAAAATGGGTTAAAAAATTAGTCACGCATGAAGGTGAACCGGTTGATAAACCAAAAACACCTACACCTGAGTTTTTAGAAACAATTGCGTTTGATATGACCGGAGTCGCGGAGATTTCAAGCTTTAGACCATTTAACTGGGACTCCGCAAGTAACTTCTTCATTACGATTTTACGGCAATGGGGTAGCGTTTATACCGAACGTGGTGCAAACTTCCAGACCGGACGTATTCGTTTCCACGAAGAAGAACACTTTGCCAAAACAAAAGAAGCACTCTTATTCATGCAAGAATTATTTAATGACGGCATCATTGGTATTCCGGAAACATTCGGCAGCTCATCATATGGTTCCGCCGCATTTAAAGATGCAAGAATTGTTATGACAATTAGTAGTTCCGCCGGAATTAAAGAAAACTTGCCAGTGGCAAGCACTTATCCGTTTGATGTAGAAGTTGCACCAATTTTATACAATCTTGACGCTGAAGGCGTTGCCCATAAAGAAGTTATTTCGCAAGGAACAAACTTAGCTTTATTCACACGTGGCGATATGCGCGAAGGTAAAGGTGGTGCTGAAGAACGTCAAGCAGCATGGCGCTTACTCCGTTACTTAACGTATGAAGTTAACCATGAATTTGGTATTGGCACATCATACTTCCCTGTAACCGACGGTACGAAACTTAGCGAAGGTGACGAAGGTTATGATGATTACAAAATGTATACTGACTTCCTCGCTGATGATGGCGGGACAGTTAGTGAAATAGCAACACGCGACACTGCGAATTTGCAAGCCGAAGTATATACAAACGATACGCTTGAAGAACCTTGGACTAAATTTGTCGATCCAGCCTTTATTGGGTCATCACAAGTACGTGCCGAAGTTGAATATGCTATGGGCTACCTTTTCAAAGGCGATACTCCTGAAGAAGTTATGACAAAGCTTCTTGCAAAACTCGGCAGTTATGTCGATAAATAAAGAAAGGAAAAGAAGATGAGAAAAAATATTTCAAGATTAAGTCTTGCCCTAATTGCACTTTTAAGTGTTGTCGGTTGTGGCAAAAACAATCTTAGTGATGATGAATTCGCACTCGTAACAGAAGAACTGTTAATGACGATGCCATTCATTATTGACAAAACACTTTCTGACACAATTTTCGGTAATGAATATCGAGAGAAACTTGATTTAACAACGCCAGAATTAGGTGATGGTAACAATTTGAGTTTGCTAACCGATGGCATTTATGATTATGAAAATGAAGAAGAAGGCATTTATTTAAGTGGAGACTTCACTGTCGATTGGACGTTTTCAACCGCGCATAATTTTGCGAAGTTCGACTTTGAAAAAGACGAAAGCGGTAAATTAACGGCAATTCCTGGTTATCCAACATATAAACCAAATTACAACCCACAAAACGTGCCACTGCACACTGTGCCCCCTTCAGTCGCGGGACGGCTAATTGCTAATATTAAAATTGGTAAAAAAGTCCGCAGTGCAAACTTTGACGTAATTTTACACGCAGTTGCAGTACCAGAGATATATAAGCTCCGCGAAACGCGTGACCTTAATGACGGTACGACGATTGGTGTTCGCGGCTACGTCACAGGTATTTTCCCTGACTGGAACAACGCGACAATTAACGATGGTAAAGATGGCTTTGGCTTATTCAAAGTCCAAGATTACGAAGACAATTTCAAAGTTGGTGACTTAATTGAAGCTGTTGGTCGCTTTACTGTTTACAACGGTTTAGCACAAATTCAATGGGTTAAGAGCGTTAAAGTTCTTAAACCGGCGGATTATCCGGAAGTTGAAGCACCAGCGTATAACGAGTTTACAATTGATGATATTGCTGATCAATTTGATCGCGCATCAGATGATTTAACGGGCCCGCTCCAAGACAAAGATAGCGCGCTTGTGAAATTTGACAAACCGTTTAAAGTTATCGATGTCCGTGATCGAAATAATGAGCAAATCACGATTGAGACAATGGATACAACCGGAAAAACTCATACAAATATTATTGTTCAAGCAGAAACAACAGACTTCCCTGATGCAGAAACAGTCGAAATCAAACTTTCAATTAACTACCATATGGGTGCGGTTGAGCAAAAAGCTATTCAAGCATTCTTTATTGCACTTGGCGACGGTGAGTTTTATTACGAAGGTCACTTAAGCCAATATAATGAATTTGTGCTTGGACCACATGACTCGACAGCTTTAAAACTAGCGCCATCCGCGTAATTAGTTATTAAAGTTAAAAACTTAATTGTTTATAACCCTAGTCGCTCGACTAGGGTTTTTTCTTTATTTAAACGCAAAAACACTGTTAATAGGGGTAAATATACCGAAAAGATAAATACAAAGCAACAAACACCGTTAAATCGGTATTTTTTTACAA
>CAZWRR010000052.1:0-6211 GCA_964635805.1 uncultured Staphylococcaceae bacterium | reverse complement strand
CGATATCGTAGTCTAAACTTGATAAGGGAGGCAGCCAAGCTGTCGCAAAAATCGCCCCTGGATAACTGTCATGGTGCTTGTGCAAACTTCCACCATCTTCATCAGTTGGGCTCGTAATTACCCGCCAAATAAAGCCGTTTTGTGGTACGGGGTACGCTAAAATAAACATTTGTCCTTCATGAATATACAAATACCTAATTTCATTCTCACCAGCGTCAATCATAACGTTTTGATAAGCTGGGCTGCCTAATATTGGAAGAGTTACGGCATCAATATAATCGTCTTCATCGTAAATTGGTACTCCGTTTTCGTCATCATGCAGATAAGCTTTGCGTCCAAGTATTCCCTCACTCGTTGCTGTCGGCTTAAGTATCACATCGTGATTTTCACTATATATTTTGCTGCTTTTCCAAAAATAAGCATTTGCAATCGGATCAAATTCGGCATGAAGCGAGGGGTCATTATACGGTTTAAAAAACGCGGCTTTTGCTGGTTGCGGGTGAATTGGCGCAAGCGCTTCATCAACGATTATAAGCCCATTAATGCGTTGATCAACGGCACCCTCGACATAAAATGTACGCGGACTTGTGTAATTATTTACAATATGCGTACCTGTGGTTTGAAAGGGCATGTAGTTTAATGAGGGATCCGGCCCGTTACTTTCCATGGAAAATAGAGCGCCAATATACAGTTCACTTGTATTTGGAAAACCACTGTAGATAAGATATTCTGGAGCAGTATTATCACTTACTTCGCCAGCAATTAAATGTAATTTGTTATCGCTTGATCCCTCGACCCCGCCAATAATTGAATATATCTGTCCTTCGATAAATGATTGAAAGTTATTTCGAATCGCCCCCCCATTCATATAAAGTAACCCTTTTTGGAGAAGAACAGCACCGCCGCCTAACTCTCGGTTACCACCTTGGATTACAGAACCTTCATGTAAATAAAGTTTGCCGTGAAAACTTACGTGATTAGTGCCAATCCAAACAATTGTCCCGTTGATTGCTCCTTCATTCGTCATCGGACGGTTACCATCAAGAATAATATTTGTTAAATGTAAATCGACATTCGAACTTATATGAAACATATTTGATGTAAATACTTCAGCTCGTATAATTGTAAACACTTGTGCACTCGCGTTGCCATCCATTAAAACAGGCGAACTTGCAATCGTGATGTCTTTCGAAACTGTAAAAGTTGATGAAATTGTCATATCATCAAGCAGTAAGATTGCACCGCCAGGTGTAGAATTTTGCAGCGCTTTTGGCAGTGTTCGGACTGCATCTTGTGGTGTTGCGCCCGATGCGGTATCAAGGCCAAGTGTTGGATGGACAAAAATCCATTTTGAACTATCTGGCAAACTGTGTTCGCCGTAGGCTGCCGCTGCGGCCACTTTGTATTCTCTATATCCATTATTTCTAAAAGAAATAATTGTAAATGTCGAAAAAACCAACAAAACCAAAGCAGCAAATGCTTTGAAAACTGTTTTTCTTGGATGCATATAAAGCCCCCTTTTATCTTTAAAGATATTTTTATCGTAGCACGGCAAAATGTGCAAAAACTTACTGATGCATTTTATGAAACCGCTATTATAAGCCAATGATCAAAAATCAAAGTACATTGCTAATTGTTAAGTATTATTATTTATGAAGAAATAGCGTGAGTTGTTTTCAAAAAATATGTTTTTTTCATTTCGCCTCATTTTTTAAAAATAATCACATTTTGTTTATAAATAGTGGAAAAAACAGTGCATACAAAATGAGGTAAAAAATACCGATTAAAATCGGTATTGTTTGAATTATCATTTACCGCCCTTTTTTCTAAAAATATAGTATCATTTAGTTAACACCCCTAGTTCTACTAGGTGTGTTCTTAAAACAATGCAATTAACACTTCATTATATTTTAATTAGTCTAACCGTTTTCTTGGCCATAGGGGTCATGGCAGTGCGCAAGTTTGTGCCTAAATTTAAGGGTGAGATAAAGTGGCGCGCATTTGCCTTTGTTTTAATGGGCGTACTGGCAGTGCGCTATTTTTCTTATGTTGATCGCGCCGATACAATTATTGGTATTAAAGACGGGCCGTTTTCGCCCTTTTTAACAACGGGAGCATATTTTGCAATTTGGTTTGAATTAGCGATTGTTGTTCTCCTTATTATTTGGCCATTTAATAAACTAAAAACAATAACAAACTTTTTGAAGTTTATTGGTGTCCCGTTCTTTTTATTTTATTTTGCCTTTTCATTCCACGGAATTGAAAGTGTTGTTTATGGAATGAACGAAGCAACTGAATCGTTTTTATTTACACGTATATTCTTTTTAATTGAGACGGGCCTCGTTGCGTACGGTCTGCTTGGGGTGTGGGCGGAAAACCGCGAACTCAAACTTTCCAAAGAAGAACTTTTAAATATGGCTTACGTTACGATTCCAATTTTACTTGCAACGCTTCCAGTGTATGGACCGCAAATATTAATTGGCCCAACAAACATACGTTATACTGTACTCGACTTATCTGAAACGCATCGGTTGTTCATATATATATCAATAGCAATTCCGGTTTTGATTTTGCTTGCTTTGCGAAATAAAAAACGCGAAGTAATTGATTTTGCACTACTTTACTTAAGCGTTGCGACAATGATAACATTTAGCAACATTTTCTATTATAAAAACTTTATTGAACCATGGACATGGCCCCTGCATTTATGTAATACGGCGATGTATATTATTCCAATCACATTAATTTTCAAAACAGAAAAATTGTTTTATTTTACTTATTTTATTAATGTTTTTGGTGCGCTAATAGCGATGGCAATGCCGAACTATTCTAGTACGCTTTTCTACACTCATAATGTTGTAATTCGGTTTTGGTACAACCACGCGATAGCATTTTTCATGCCGCTTTTATTAGTCGCGCTTGGTGTTTACCAGCGACCAAAAATGCGCCAAATGTACTATAGTCTTGTGGCTTTTGCCGTTTATTTTACCGCGATGTTATTTACAAACGTATTTTTGGAAAAATATCATAGTGTCGACTTTTTCTTCCTAAATAGTGACTTTATTGTCGATAAATTAGGTAAAGGCGCAATTCGACTTTATCGAGTCGATCTTACTTTTACGATTAATGGCTATGAATATGTAATTCGTCCTATCTATCAAATATTATTTTTAGTAGTATATGAAGCGACTTCATTTGCGATGTGGTTCGTCTATAGTTTAGGCTACACAACGCGTGATTACTTAGAAGAACTTCATAGTCGGAAAAAGAAAATTAAATTAGATAAAATTGCAATTAAAGCCGCGGTGGCGCTTGAAGGAGGGATGTTTATGAATA
This sequence comes from uncultured Staphylococcaceae bacterium, assembly GCA_964635805.1. GTDB lineage: Bacteria > Bacillota_I > Bacilli_A > RFN20 > CAG-826 > UBA1361. Next base: position 2,875 of record CAZWRR010000052.1, on the reverse strand, counting down.
AACTAAATATTGTCTCACTCGTCTTGAAAAATTTCTCAAAACGATACGGGGCGAACAAAAAATATGCGGTAAAAGATGCCTCATTAGTCGTCAATGGCGGCGAGATTTTTGGTTTCTTAGGACCAAACGGCGCTGGGAAATCAACAACAATTAAAGCAATCGTTGGCATCCACCCAATTACCGAAGGATCGATTTCTGTATGCGGTTATGATGTTGAAAAACAAGGTGTGGACGCAAAAGGTTTAATTGGGTATGTACCCGATCATTATGCGCTTTATGAAAAACTAACTGCGCGCGAATATGTTAATTACATTGCCGATATTTACGGTGTTAGTGAAGAAAGACGCACGGAACTCATTACGGAATATTTAAAAATGTTTAATTTAGAAGATGCTTTCGACCGACAAATTAGAACGTTCTCACACGGGATGAAACAAAAAGTTACAATTATCGCTGCGCTTGTCCATGAGCCAAAGCTTTGGTTGCTTGACGAGCCACTTACCGGACTAGATCCAGACAGCATTTATCAAGTTAAGCAAGTGATGCACGCTCATGCTGCTAAAGGCAATATTGTTATGTTTTCCAGCCACTTAATTGATGTTGTAGAAAACTTATGTGAGCGTGTAGCGGTAATTAAAAATGGCCACTTATTTGACCCTGTTGTTGTTAGTGAAATTCAAAAAGAGATGACTTTAGAAGAGTATTACATGAAAACCACGGTATAAACAGAAAAATGAAAAACGTAAAAACACTCGTTAGTATGCTTTTAAAAGATCGACTTGATCTAAGTTTTTTAAGCACAAAAGGCTCAACAATTCGTAAAGTTGTATTTTTCATTTTACGCTTTGGAATTACGTTTGGTGTCGCCTACGGGCTTTTTTATGTTTCAAGCATGTTTAAAATTTTTCATAACTCATTAACGTTACCAACATCACTGATGACGCTTGTCGTTTCAATTTTAATGGTTTTTACAACTATTTCAGTAACAAATGAGTTGATGAAAACACTTTTTCTTGCAAAAGATAACCAATTATTGATTACGTTACCAGTAAAACCCAACGATATATTTTTATCAAAAATTATTGTTTTTTATATTTTCGAGGTAATAAGAAATGCGACGTTTACGTTACCAATTTTCATTGCGTTTGGTTTTATGTCAAATGTTAGTTGGTTTTTCTTTATTTGGATTCTTGTTGCATTGTTATTCTTAAGTATGGTCCCTGTCGTGCTTGGAATCGCGCTATCTTTGCCTACTCTCGTAATCAATCGGTTTTTTGCGAAGTTTAGACTTACTAAACATTTAGTTTACATAAGTTTTTTAGGCTTGCTCGTTTACATATTAGTGCGTGTTATTCTTATTATTCCAAGCAGTTTGAACATTATCCATTATTGGCAACCAATTAAAGACTTGCTTTCAAGTATCACGACATTTTTCTATGATAAATTCCGAGTTGTCCATTATTTAGTTGTTATGTCTCTAGGAAAATATCAAAATTCTAGGTACACATTTCTTCACTATGAACCATGGGTTATTTTTGGGATCGCTCTTGCTATAATGGCAGCAATATTAGCATCAACATACTTTATTGTAAGAAACGTATTTTTACGCTTAATAAGCTACAATTACACGAAAATAAAACCAATTAGTCTAGAAACGAAGCGCCAAAAACGGTTACCAAAATTCTTAACATTTATTAAGAAAGAAATTTTATTACTAGGACGCAATGGCGAATTTTCCTATAACTACGCAATGACATATGTGGGCGTACCGCTTATTATTTTGTTAGTAAATAAACTGTTCTCATCGATGGAGCTTTACGCTGATGGAAGATTTTTCGTGCAAGCGTTAAATGTTTTACTTATTATGTTGCCGTTTCTAGCATCAAATAGCGTAATTGCCAAGTCTTTTTCCGAAGAAGGACGTACGGGATATATGAAACGAACAAAGCCAATTAACGTTATTGTGGCGCTTACAGCAAAGCTTATCCCCAATATTATTTTGTCATCAATCTCAATAATTGTTACGATGTACATTTTTAATGTCTTCATGAATTACTTGTTAGTTAATATCGTTTTACTTACGGCAAGCTTAATTATTATTCAGGTGGGTCATATTTTCATTAGCGCACTTTTAGATATTATGAAACCACAAAATGAACAATACGCAACAACGGGAGAACAATTCTCGAATCCGAATGAAAGTAAATCCACTATTGTTGCTTTCATCATTGCCTTTATTACTGCAGGAATCGTCCTTGTGTTCTTAAACGAACGTCAAGTTCTTCCCGAAGCGCGGTATAATTCGGCTTTTTTAAAGATGTTTTGGGTTAGCGTAGTTTATCTAGGCGCAATTATTTACTTATTCATTTGGTCGATTCGCGCGTTTTATTACGACCGGGGGGAGGCGCAATGAAAAAATCCGTTTTAATTATTATTTTAGGAATATCAACACTTTCAATTATTCTTGTGGGTTTGTTTTTCCAAAAAGCAGAAATTTATAATCCGACCGTTTATGTCGAAAAAATAGTTCCAACCCACGTGCGTGTTGGTGATGATATGTTAAAAACGTTTTATAAAGAAGATGACAAAATGTATTACATTGAAAACCCAGATCGTCCAAATTATCAATTACCAGTAACGTATGTTGAAGGTTTAACAGTGCAAATTATTTATGCAGTCGTTCCAAGTAACGCAACACTTGCTAGTGTTTCCTTTCACATGTCGAAGACCAGCACAATTGCAAAAGTTGACGAAGGCGGTTTTGTTACGTTTTTAGATTTTGGGATTGCGACCGTTACACTGATCGCAAACGACAACTCGAACGCCCAAGCACGTATTAGGATATTAGCGATATAATATTAATAGTGCATTAGCT
>CAZWRR010000051.1:0-6263 GCA_964635805.1 uncultured Staphylococcaceae bacterium | reverse complement strand
TGATTAAAGTTACGCCAAATGCTAATAAAAACGTAAAAAGTATGATGGAAATAAAGATTGGCCCGTTAACAATTAATAAAACACTAATAAGCGTAATATTAATAAAGCGCGCAAAGATGTCAAACTTAAAACGAAAGTAAAGTGCCTTACTTTCACTTATTTTCCGTAATTCGCTCGCATTACTAAAATCGTTTGCCGTTAATAAATGGGTTTTTTGATCAAAGTGCTTAAACAAATAAAGTCGGACAATTTTTTCACTAATAAAAAGCAATGAGCTAACTACAAGTAAAATGTACGTAACAACTGCATCTTGCGCTTCACCTAAAAAGTAAAAAGCGACAATTACGCTTAAAAGAAATAGTGTATTAAGCACATACAACAAAAAGTGATGACGTTTCGGCAACGCACTTTGGCGCTTTTCCTTATTTTCACGATGAGAAATTACGACCGCGTAATGTCCGGTAAAATACGTGAAAAACGTTTTTGCTTTTAATAAATACGTCGCTCCCGCTGGGTCATTAACTAAAAAGCGGCCAAACCGACGTTTAACGGTAACAAAATGATACGAACCATTATTATTAAATTGCGCAATAAATATTGCTTTTATGTCGTAGAGCGCTGCTTCACTGTGCGCTTTACGTGCTTCGAGCACAACACCGTACTTTGCGGCTACTTCGCGCATCGCAAGAAAATTAGGCGCACTACTTGCCAGTGGCATCCGTACATATCTTTTATTGCGATACGTATAACTAATTAACGTTTGCAAGGCGGCAATTCCGCAGCCAGTTCGTGTTTCTTGTTGTAAAAGGTATGATGCAAAGTTCATACTTATATATACAAGAGTTTTTACTTTTGTTACAAAAAAACGTCCCGAAGGACGTATTTTGTTTGTTAGCGACGGCGCGCTTTCCGCGCTTTCCGCCGGGCCGCTTCCGCTTTTAGTTTGCGGGCAAGACCGGGTTTAACATAATATTGACGTTTCTTTGTTTCCGAGAGAACACCAGCTTTATTAACTTGACGTTTAAAGCGCCGTAGTGCTTCATCAAGCGTTTCGTTTTCACGAACTACTGTTTTTGGCAATTAAATCAACTCCTCTCTTCGCAAGTTGCGTCCACGCTATTTTAAACTAAGTGCATAAATAATGCAACGATTATAGCTATTTCGTTTCTTCACTTTTTACTGCAAAGTCGGCGTAATACTTTTCTTCATTCGCTTGAATGTAATTCGTTAAGTAATCGCCTAATTGTTGTTGGGCAAGCGCAGGTTCATTAATGAAGCGCACAACGTACATTTTATTGTTTTTAAGTGAAATAGTGAGTGTGTTCCGAAAATTACCAAAACCGGTAACTTCGTTAATATGAACTGCCACCGTTTTCTTGCGTGTTATACCAACATACAACACGTCTTCTTTTACTTCTAAAATACGCTTTGGCCGTCTAATATACGTAATGATAACAATAAACTGCGCCCCAAAAAGAATGATGAACGCGAAAGTTAATAAATAAAAATCACGATCAAGCGGTAATTGCGCAACGATTAGTTCAATTAACCAATACGAATAAAGCGCAAGTGCGAGACTAAAGCCCAAAACATAAAAAAGAACACGGCGAAATGCTTTATTAAACGTAAGCAAAACTAGTAACCGCTACCTTCTTTACCGGCGACAAAAGCGACGCCATTACTTGTGCCAATGCGATTTGCACCAGCTTTAACCATTGCTTCAAGTTCAGCAACCGTGCGGACACCGCCGCTAGCTTTAACACCAACATCAGCGCCAACTGTGTCGCGCATTAATTTAACGTCGGCTGTGGTCGCGCCACCCGTACTAAATCCGGTACTTGTTTTTACGAAGTCAGCACCGGCTTTCTTCGATAAAACGCATGCACGTACTTTTTCTTCATCACTTAAAAGCGATGTTTCAATAATAACTTTAAGGACGATATCAGGTCCGACTGCAAGTTTGACGTTACGAATGTCTTGATATACTTCTAAATCGAGTCCGGCTTTAAGTTTGCCAACGTTAATAACCATATCAACTTCACTTGCCCCTTCTTCTACGGCAATTGCAGCTTCAAGCGCTTTACTTTCGCTACTTGTCGCACCAAGGGGGAAACCAACGACCGTGCACACAAGCACATCGGTGTCAGCTAAATTAAAAGCCGCAAGCGGTACGTAACCAGGGTTAACACAGACGCTCTTAAAATCGTGTTCTTTAGCTTCTAAACATAGTTTAGTAATATCACTAGGCGTTGCATCAGCCCGTAGTAATGTGTGATCAATTAGTTTGTTAATTTTCATAAATTCCTCCACTAATATTATATCAAATAATTGTGATTTTACAGTTTTAAATCGTTTTTTTATGTCGTAAAACAGTCGTTAAACGGTGATGTTATTATAACGATCATTATTGTATAAAACCGAAGTTGGATCTAACGTTTTATCTTGTAACGTCCCAAAATATTCCGCGACTATGTCCCGTGGATAAAGCGGATTACCCGCACTATCTTTTAAAATATCAATATAATCAGTCGCCGGATTGTAGTCAGTAAAATAGTTGTAGTGTTTACTTGCGTTTTGATGAAGCAACATATAATCAATCGCCGCAACTGTATAATATTCATTTGCCTTTAGCGATTCATAATCATTTACACGATAAAATTTCGCGCCGTAACTTACTTGACTTAGCAAATTACGCCCCGTCGCCCGTGCAATGTAAATGGCGTTATCAAACGGTAATCCTTTAAATAAATCACGATAATAAATATCGCCAGAAAGTATATCTTCGCGTGCATTATTTGTAATGACAAAGTCAATGTCATAATTTAATTGCTCTGCTTTTAGCGCCGTTACGTAGTTAGCAACGTTTGGTAAAATATTGTAACGGTCTAAATCATTAGTCGCATACCCAATAAATTCGTTTGCAGCAATATCACTCTCATCTTTATAACCTGCAATAATGTTCGTAACTGCCGGATCGGGTGCAAGGTTTAAACTATCAACGTTTAAGTTTTCGCGCCCTGTAACGTGCAATTTGTTATGTGCAAAGTCATACGTTAGTTGAATATGCGAAATATAGCGTCCTTTATCACCACCTTGAACAAAGGGAACACCATACTTTTCCTGGATCTCGTAGCGGTGCGTATGTGCGTTAAAGACAGCATCAACGTAGCCACCACGCGCTAATCTGTCATCGACGGATTGATGGCCGGTATGAATCGTTAAAACAACTATGTCAACTTCTTCTTCATTACGTAGTTTATTGCTTAAGTTAATAACGATATCGGTTGGATCCGCGAAATGAATATCGGCAACATTACTACTTGTAATTGAGGTAATTTGATCTTTACCAATCGCGCCAATAACTCCGATTTTTAAATCACCACGCTCTAAAACAACGTATTCTTCACCAATTTCCGATTTTTCATCAGTTTCGGGATATTTCATAATATTTGCACCTAAAAGCGGGAAATCAGCAACTTCACTGTTTTCCGTAATATAGGAAGGTCCCCAATCAAACTCATGATTACCAATTGCCATCGCATCAAAGCCAATATCATTCATTGCCGTAGTTACAACTTCACCTTTGCTGTGATATGCCTCAAACGTCCCTTGCCACATATCACCGGAACTTAAAAGCACAGTTTGGTCAGGCTTATTAATCTTTTTTTCTTTTAAAAAACTTGCTACTTTTGCTAATCCTGGTTCATTAAAGTCATGATTTTCAAGTAGTGCACCGTGAAAATCATTAATTGCATAAAAGTCGACAACTTGCATACCTGTTGTTGGTTTCTCATGCACTTCCTCACTTGAACTTGCGCCGATATTTGAAGAATTAATATTACAACTAGAAAGCAAGAGCGCGAATAAGGCGGTTAAAAATATCTTTTTGCTTTTCATTACTTTTCTCTCTTTATTAAGTCATTACTTTACATGTAAAGTATATACGTTTACATATTAAATCACAATTTGGTCGCATTTACGTATTTCCATCAGTGATATAAAAAAAACAACCCTGAGGTTGTTTATTTACGTGTTTTTTTACTTTTAGCTTTTGTTTTTGCTGTTGATGCTTCTTCAGTAATATCACGTCCAGCGTAGTGATTACATTTTGGGCAAACGTGGTGTGCTTTAATAAGTGCGCCACAGTTTGGGCAAGTTGTAAGCCCGCTTACACTAAGTTTGAAGTGTGTGCGACGTAACCGTTTACGTGTTTTACTTCCTCTTCGTTGTTGAACTGCCATAATTTTCTCCTTTATAATTCGTGTTTATTGTAACATAGTTAAAATCGAGGTCAAGCGTTTTAGACATTTTATAGAAAAAAAGTAAAAAAGGTGATTATATGTGTGTTATTTTTTGCTTATTATTACGACACTGTCGCAATTTCACTAATTTTATCAGCGCCAGCATAAACTACTTTTACAATTTGATGACGAAGATCATCATCGCTTTTAACACTAACTTCAAGAAAGTTTGTCGTATGACCTTTGTACACCTTTTCATTTTCATCATACGTTTCCACAAGCACTGTTACGACATCACCAATAAATTTCTCACTATAGGTAAGATGGAGTTGTTCACTTAACGCTAGTAACGTGTGTACACGTGCTTTTTTAACATCAGGCGCGACGTGATCATTAAAACGCGCCGCAGGTGTGCGTGTGCGAACGCTGTAGGGGAAAACATGAAGTTCACTAAACTTAACTTTGTTAATAAACGCAACTGTTTGCGCAAATAGTTCATCACTTTCGCCCGGAAAACCTACTATAACGTCCGTCGTTAAAGCTAAATCAGGCACAAGCGTCCGGATATAATTAATTCGTTCAAGAAAATAAGCAGTGTTGTAGCGGCGATTCATGCGGCGGAGTATTTCGTCACTTCCCGCTTGTAGTGGGATATGTAAATGCCGCGCAAGTCGTGTGTCTTCATGCATTAAGGCAAGCAATTCATCATTAACTTGATTAGCTTCAATACTCGAAATCCGTAGTTTATAAAGTGCCGGGCAGGCATCAAGTATTGCTTTGACAAGTTTTGTCAAGTTCATATCTGCTAAATCTTGACCATAAGCACCTGTATGGATTCCGGTCAAAACAAGTTCTTTGTGTCCGTCTTCAACAAGCGCTTTAGCTTCGTTTACAACGTCAACAAGCGCTCTACTCCGGAGTTTACCTCGAGTTAGTGGAATAATACAAAATGTGCAAAACTGGTCACAGCCGTCTTGAATTTTCAAATATGCGCGTGTTTGGCGTGTGTAACTAACTGCTTTTAATTCTTCATATGTAAATTGCCGACTGTCTTCATCAATATCGATAATTTGGAGCCCGTTTGCCGCGAAAGTTGCGAGATGTTTAATTAAGTTATTTCGTTTTGACGTACCAAGCATAATGTCAATTTCAGGTATCGTCGCACTTAGTTCTTTATTAATTTGGCTGTAGCACCCCATCACGACGAGTGTTGCTTGGGGAAACTTTTTCGCTAGGCGGCGAATTTGTTGACGCGACTTTTTATCAGCATTGCTCGTTACACTACACGTATTAATAAGCGCAACGTCGACAGTACTTAGTTGTGTTGCGCGTACATAGCCTGCTTGTTCAAGCTGTTTTGCTAAGTTGTCAGTTTCGTAACTATTAACTTTACACCCAAGTGTAACAGTAACAAAAGTTTTATTACTCATTATCTTCGTCTTCCTAAACTACGAATATAACGACTATATACACGGTCACTTATAAGTTTATTACTACGTAAAGCGCGCACAAAACCAATTTGATCAACGGCATAATACGCTTCAAGCGCAGGCATAACGCGGGTAAGTACATCTTCATAATTCGCATTTTTTAAATGTTTATCAAACAAACATATTTTTTGATCAAGTCGTCCTTGCTTATTAATAATGTAAATAGTATTAAAGTCATAATGGTAATACGCCCGGGTTGAACGATGCTCTTTAAGCAGTACTAAACTTGTGAAATTACTTTCAAACAGTGCAAAATTATATACTTCTAAAAAGTCAACAATATGTGTAGTGACATCGTAGTCATCAAGCAATTCATTCGCAATTAAAACGTTCGTTGTAAAACTAAAAAGCGGTACACTGATGGGTGTTTTTTCAACGAGAAATGTTGTAAGTTCATCACGTTCCATAAGCGCACCATACGTTGCTTGTTTAAGTTTTTCGCGTTGGAGCAACGCTTGCATAATAATTGTGGCAACGATTACATAAAAATCATTTTTTTCATCATCAAAAAGTAAAAAATCAGGATGCGCAT
>CAZWRR010000050.1:0-6280 GCA_964635805.1 uncultured Staphylococcaceae bacterium | reverse complement strand
TTCGACTTCAGTATGTAAACTAACGTTATAACGGTTCCACGTATTAATTTGCGCAATAGCAATTAATAAATCGACGTATTCTTTGACCGAGAAGTATTTAAATATTTCCGTTTCTAGTGCTTCGTCAATTACATGGCTACTTATATGGGTAACGCGTTCTGCTAGTTCAAGCACAACTTTTTCTTGTGGTGTAAACAAGCTCGTTTCGCGCCACGCCGCGACTAAATGGATACGTTTTTCGTCTTCTCCGATTTTAAGCGCGTCGCGCACGTGCATATTTAAGCAATACGCACAGCGGTTTATTTGGGAAACACGAATTTTAATTAACTCAAGCAGCGTTGGGGCAAGCGTTGTTTGTTCGTGTAAATATTTTTCCATCGCGAGCATGTTTTGCATCGCATTCGGGGCTTCTTTAAACATATTGATCGTTTTTTTCATAAGTTTTTCACTCTCCTTCCTCTACTTTTACTATATGCCGATTTTTACGTTTCTGTATGAATGATGCTTTTTTAATGTGCGGATGTCCTTTTTTTTGTGTATTTGTTTTATAATAAAAACAAGGAGGCACGCAATGGTATTAGGAAACTTCATGAAAATATTGATAAACTTGTTAAACAAAGTGACTGATCTTATTATTCCACTTGGCGGTTTACTACTGTTTACAGTCGTTGCAGGTGCAGCCTTTTTACTTATTAAACGTAAAAAAGACATAAATGACGAAGACGGTCATGAATAAATTAGCGAATAATCCGCGCTTTAATTAAAATTCTAATTAAAAAGCATTATAATAAAAGTAGGAGTTACGAAAATGAAACGAAAAGCATGGAAACGCATTCCCTTATTACTAGTATCTTTTATCGTGTTAACGAGTTGTAAATTGCTCGATAACATCGTCAATACTATTTTAGCAACAGTTGCTAACGAGCTACCGATTTTAGTTAACGTCATTGATTTAATGGACGTTGAAGAGCCGCCACTTACGAAAGCGAAACAAGCGGATATTCAATATATTCGTAACGCCCTTATTATTCCGAAAAAACTCGCAGTTGAAGGTTTCCCCTATAACGTCGAGTTTCGTTACGCCTTTAATAACGCGCTCTTTAATAGTCGCTTTAAAGAAATCGTCCTTACAAACGAAAACTTGCCCGAAGAAATTAGTGAAGAAATTCCGCTGCAACTTGAAGTTTATGTTTTAATCCCCGTGGGTACAAGTGATATTTTAGACGGAGCGAACTCAATTGAAGAGCTCCAAGACGTCGTCGAATCGAAGTCGCAAAGCGATTTAGTTAAAGCCGCAAGCCAAGATCCACTCGAGTTTGAACTTAATATATATACGATTGCAGGCGACAAAGAAAAACACAAACGGTTTTATTTAAACCTTAAAAAAGCTGAGTTTGGCGCAATTGTGATTGACGAGTTATTTGAAAGCGACTTTTTGCTTAACGTGTACGACGCTGCAAATGACGAAATTACGAGTTTAGCAACAAAACCAACCGAACAAGTAAACGCGACAAAACTTGAATACTTTAAAGAAACACTCGCGATTCCCAAGCGCATTACGCTTGAAGACATTGGGGAAATAACGTTTGAAGTTACAACGAACTACCCTTCAATGTTTTTTGAAAACGAACTACTTAAGACAATTGAAGATCTTGATCCTGGTAACGAAGAGTTTAGCGGCGACGTTGCGATTCATACGTTTACACCAGTTGGCAACAGTATTATTCCGCAACGCGTCCAAACAATTGATGACTTTAAAGATTATATTGAAGACGACTTAGGACCAAAAGAGCTTTATAACAAAGCAACAACGCAACTTAACAACCACGTCGTTACGTTTACCGTTAGTGCCTTTGAAGAAGATAGCGACGAAGCTTTCCGCGAAGAAACGTACTACTTCAAACTTATGAACGCACGACTTGAACAAGAAATTGTTGATTACGCGCTAGGTGATGACGTTGACTATATCGTTAACCTCGTCCACTACAACGATATTGAAAACCCAATTAAAGTTGACGTAAGTAATAACTCGGCAAGTAACCCATACAACGTCAGTTACTTAACCGAAACAATCGTTATTCCAAAACGCGCTACACTAACCGACTTTGGTGAAAAAGTAATTGAGTTTGATGTTAGTCATAACAGTAATGACGTTTTTGAAAGTGAGCGTAATGCCGATTTAGATAGCGCCGATGTAAGTGATGTGCGCGTAACGACGCTGACGCCGCTTGGTGGTTACGACTATGATGCCGTGGATATTGATGGCTTAGCCGATGAAATTCGTGATTTACCACGGAAAAAACTGTATGAACACGCGACACATGCCCCCACTTCTTCACCAGTTGAAATTGTTGTTACGGCGAAGATGCGTGATGACGACGGCGTTTATAAAACAAAAACAAAATCGTACTTCTTCAACTTTGTTGAAGCTAACGTCGATAAAGAAATTAGTGACCATATTGAAAACGAAAACGCCTTGCTTAACGTTGTCTCATATGAAGACACGAGCACGGTAACAAGTATTGCCCATAACGCTCAAAACGCGAATAACCGCTATAAAGTTGAGCACTTAACCGAAACAATCATTATTCCAAAGACGATTACACTACCCGAATTTGGGAATACCGAAATTAACGTTACTGCCGATATTAATGCTGTTGATCCAAACTTCTTTATTACCGAGCAACAACGGAGTATTGATGATAGTGGTGATGATGGAGAAAACTTTGACCTCGTTGTTAAAACATTTACGCCACTTGGTGGTTACAGTAATACGACTGGCGCAACTACGCTTGAAGACTTAGCGGACGACATTAGTGATTTACCCACAAAAGTGTTATACGAACATTCACAGCGCGCAGGCGAAGTTGTTGATGTTGATATTACGCTTACACTTGAATTAGGTACGGAAACACGCACACAAACGTACTACTTGCAACTTGTACCGGCCGACGTTGATGAAAAAATTAGTAATGCAATTATGAACGACTTTGAAATCGTCAACGTTGCCGACTTTACGTACGCGTATGACGGTGTTGATCCTGCCACTAACAGTAGCAGTAATCCTGAAGTAATCGAGTACTTTAAAGATATTATCATTATTCCATCAAGCTTTACACCGGTTGATTATCCGAATAAACAAATTACGTTTGTGATTGATTACAATGGCAACGATCCGCTTAACGGTGGTGCGCTCTACTACGCTGGTGAAAAGCATGATTTAGAATACGACGGCCAAACAATTAACTTTGCCGGCTTCCTCCCGCTTGGCGGCTATCCGCTTCCACCAAGTGTAACAACGCTTGATGAATTAGTTAATTACATTAGTAATCCGACCTTTGAAGACGCTCTAGCGCTTGCAAGTTACAACGATAACATTTTAAATAACAGTGCAACGTTTACGATTACTCCAGTTATTAACGGTACACCGTTTAGTGAACACACAAAAACGTATCACTTTATGATTGAAAAACGTGTTAGCTGGATTTAAGTCGACTATATAACTAACGAAACGGCGAGGTGTTATCCCCGCCGTTTTTGTTTACATATCATCATAGTCATCGTGCTTTAGTGCTTTTGCAACTTCTTTATCACTGACGCGGGAGCGGCGCTTATGGTATTTTTTTATCGCCGTACTTGTTGGGCGTTTAAACGTGACTGTATTTGTTTTAATGCCGCGATGCCGGGTGTAGTTTGCTTCATCAACGAGCCGGTCTTGGAAAAGTTTAATGTTACTACGTGTATGTTTATCCCAGTACGGATCGTTATAATACGCTTCTTTTGCGGCAAGAAACGTTGCTTCATCGACTTCCCGCGGTTCTTCTAAACACCAATCTTTATGGTCTTTTTTAATACCGCGAATTCGTTTCGCAAAACTACTTGCTTCTTTCGCATCACGCGCTCGAAGTGGGACGACCAGCGGTAAATATTTGTCACGGCCAACGTGGCCAAACTTACATTTAACTAAAAAGAACCGTTGTTTTTTATGTTGCTTCATTTGCTTCTTGTTATGTTAATTATAACATAAAGCATGATGTGGCTTAAACTAAAAGTTGCACAGAAAAGAACGCAAAAAGCACAATAAGTGTGGCAAAAACCATTTCTAGACGTGTATGCCGTTTTAAGAAAAGCGAAGACCAATACACTAAAACGTACATTACAACGCACGGAAGTACGACGTAAAGCGGTAAATAATACGCAAGAATAACGAGCGGGCCGGTAATGCTAGTCATATGACCGCTCGCTTTAAATTTAAACACACCGTTTGTAATTAAGAGCATAAGCGCACTGATAAAGTAGGCGTGAAAGATTACTTTCGCAACGTCACTTAGTGGCACCGTAAGCGCAAGTATAAACCCGGCAAGGTAACCAACAAACGTAAAAAGAAAGGCCGATTTTCGCATCGTTTGTTGCCGTGATGCTTTGTTTTTATTAAAAAAGAACGATACAGGATATGCAAGCACCCCAACAAGTCCGAGCAAACTAACGATATAAACTACTTCAAGCCACGTAATAAAACCCGTAATACTTAATATAAGTGCAAGCAATGACACAATAAACGGGGGAATTGTTATAAAACGAACGAACTTTGCAAACTTAACTTTCATCGCGCCGTTTCCCCATGAAAAATAAAGCAACGGTACCCGGTCCAGTATGGGCGCCAATTGTTGTGCCAATATAATTAATTACGACTTCAGTAACGTTTTTATAGCGGTTTTTAATTGTACGCGCGAGCTCGGTAGTGTCTTCAAGTACTTCGGCGTGGTTAATGTACACTTTACCGCGATATTCAAAACCTTCATCGACTAACTCCCGCATTAAGCTCAGTATTTTCATTTGCACGCGGCGTTTACCAACAACTTTATATTTAGGAATCAATTCACCTTTTTCGTTCACGTGCAGCAGCGGATTAATGTTTAGTAAGTTACCCATAAAGCCGCTGAGTTTAGTTAAACGGCCACCACGGACAAAGTACGTTAAGTCGGTTGTATAAAACCAATGGTTAACGCGAAGTTTATTTGCTTCGACCCATGTATACACTTCATCAAGCGTTTTCCCGCTGTCACGTAGATCGGCGAGCGTGTCGACTAAAAGCCCAAACCCGCCTGAAGCGGCAAGACTATCAACGATGTATATTTTGCGCTCTGGATATTTTTCACGTAATTCCTCAGCAGCAAGCCGGGCACTATTGTATTCACCGGAAAGCGCGCTTGAAAGCGAAAGGTGAATAACGTCTTGGCCTTTTTCAAGATACGGGGTTAAGTATGCCACAAACTGTGCAGCGTTTGGTTGCGAAGTTTGCGAATGCGCACCGGCAGCCATCTTTTGATAAAAGTCACTAAAAGCCATACTTTGCCCTAAATCGTCAACGTACTCAACACCATCAAGACTAAAATAAAAATCGATATAACGAATATCACGCTTTTTAAAGTGCGCTAACGTTAAGTCGGCAACAACTCCGGCACTAATAATGTAATTGCTCATAATTTACCTCCTCAAAGTATAGTTTCATTGTATTTAACGAACGTTATGATGTAAACCTACACTTTGTTTTAATTTTGTAGAGTTTGTTTTTTCGCGTCTACTAATAGTAGAGTCACGCTCTTTGTGATATATTATCGGTATGAAACAATTACATTTAGATGTGAAAAACAATGTTGCGGAAAACATTAGTTACTATCGTAAAAAATTAAACTTGACACAACTTGAACTTGCGGAAAAACTAAATTACAGCGATAAACTTGTTTCAAGTTGGGAACGAGGGGAACGTATTCCTGATATATTTACATTAAAGGAACTCTCACTAATTTTCGGCGTCTCCGTTGATGCGCTTACACAAAAGAAAAAAGTAAAAATGGCCCGCCCCATTAGCAAACAAACGATGGCGCTACTTTATGCACTGATTCCGTGGGTTGTAATTGCCGTTATATTTATTGTCTTCATCCTAACGCAAATTACATTCCCGCTTTGGAAGTTAACAATATACGCCGTTGTTGCTTCAAGCTTAACAATCTATGTCTTTAATCTCGTCTTTAAAAAGATTTGGATAATTTACGCAAGTCTTACTGTCTTTGTTTGGTCGCTTGCGCTTACGCTTTTTATTACATTTGGTAATCATGCTGTTTACTTTATTAGTGCGGCGCCAATTTATTTATTTGCGATGTTTTTAATGTACTATTTAGTGCATCTTAATTTAAAACATAAATAAAAAACGGTGCGTTTTAATGCCGCTTTAAATGTTAACTTTAAAGGCGTGAAACTGTTGTTTGATACGTTGACT
>CAZWRR010000049.1:0-6917 GCA_964635805.1 uncultured Staphylococcaceae bacterium | reverse complement strand
GATTTATTGTCTCTAATTAGAGAATTTATTGTACACGGCTATCTTTCTAGCTCACAACAAGAATAAGGACACTACTAAATAGACAGATATAAGGATTACTCCCATTACATGAGCCTATTACCTATGAATAGTCTTTCCCGCGTTCGTGTTCCTTTATACAAAAAAGGCCCTGAGTTAACAAGGCCAAATTCACTTTTTAAGAGGTACCCTACTTTTTAGATAATAGGTACATTCTTGTTTGTACTTTTACAGGGGTACTTAATCAACGTAATATGGTAATAATGCCATGAATCTTGCCCGTTTAATTGCTTTGGCAAGCTCACGTTGATATTTTGAAGATGTGTTTGTAACGTGGCGTGGCGTGATTTTGCCGTTTGCGGTCACGAATCTTTTTAATAATTCAACATCTTTATAATCGATCACCGTAATTTTGTTTTGTTTGAAATAACAAACTTTTTTACGTGGTCTACTTTTACGATACATATATTTACTCCTTAACTATTAATTAAAATGGAAGATCGTCGTCTGCAATGTCAATTCCGGTTACATCTGCCGGTGGTTCATCTTGAACATAGCCAACTTCTTCTTCGCGTTGTGCACGTGTTTCTAGTGCTTGCACGCTATCTGCGATTATTTCAAACACATATACTTTACGTCCTTCTTGATTATCATAACTTCTTTGTTGAATCCGACCATCAACACCAACTAAATTACCTTTTTTAATGTAATTAGCGACGAATTCGGCCGTTTGGTTCCAACATACGATATTAATAAAACTTGTTGTTTTCTCCCGGTCACGTCCGACACGATCATCAATCGCAAGTGTAAATGTTGTTACCGCTGCATTGTTTGGTGTACGGCGTAATTCTGGATCACGTGTTAAGCGTCCTACTAATACTGCTCTGTTAATCATAAATTCCTCCTCGGTCATTATTTAATGTTTCCTAATGACGGTTATTTTGCGATGACAAGATGTCGTAGTACGCGTGCATTTAATTTCGCTAGACGGTCAAATTCACTCATAGCGCGATTATTTGCTTCAACTTCAATGACGACGTAGTAACCTTTGGTTAAGTCATTGATTGGATACGCTAAATCACGTAAACCCCAATTATCGGTATCTACACTTAAAACTTTACCGTCTAAATCGGTAATAATTTTGTGCAAATTCTCGATCTCAGTTTTCCGTTCTTCTTCGCTTAATTCGGCAAGAAGAATATACATGATTTCGTACTTATTCATAAGCACACCTCCCTCTGGACTATTTTGGCTGTTTTCATTTAGAAACAGCAGAGAAGTATATTACATTTGTAATATATCGTTGTAAGTATAATACAAATCAACTATTTTGTAAAGCGTCGCCATCTTCTCCTCAATTATAAATACAATAAAATTTTTAATTATTTTATTTAATCAAGCGGAATTGGGGCGGTTAAAACAAAAACGCTCCAAGCAACTTTACTATATTCGTGTGGTGTAATATAAACACCAAATTTCCCACCATCTGTAAATTCCCCAAACGGACTAAAGTCTAATTGATTTTCATAAAGATTACGTGAATCTTCATTTTTAATAGATAACGATTTTGCTGCAAACGCTGTAGTTTCGCTTGTTCGCGTTGACTCACTAAACGTATCTTCGAGCAGTAAGTAATATTTGCCTGCTTTCTCGTACCAATTTAAATATCCTTCAAAATAATAAACATTATTTACAATTCCGGCATAGTTTTTGTTTTTAGCTAACAAATAATCATCATCATTCGCAAAACTGTATGTAAAAATGTTTGTGGCCGTAATTTTAGGCACGTTTTCATACGATAATGCAATGTTTTCTCCGCTTGGCGTTATCGCAATGTGTTCTAATTCCGGACGAAAATTATAAAGACCCACCCGACCATAAACTGTATATGTTTTGCCTTGTGTAAGTCCGTTTTTGATTTTATCGTGACCGTGAACTTCAATTACATTTTCACCGTCACTAAAAAGCAGTGTTTCGTTTACGATGTCTTTGACATATTGTAAATCAATACGGTAAATCGCTTGTTTCCACCCTGTTCCTTTAACATTAAACTTAAAGTCATTTGCAAGAACGGTTGTTCTTAGTTCACTAATTGTTGTTGCATCTGTTACAAACGCTTTATAATCGTAATCAAGCGTCACTCCACTATGAAAAGTGGGTTCTGCACTTATTCCCATATCGATTTCTACTTCATCGTTATAAAGGCCTATAACGCCACTAAATGTATAAACTTGTTGTTCTTGTTTATAATTTCGCATATTCGTGTAACCCGCGTCTGATAAATTAACTGTGATAAATCCAGTTTCATTAGCGACAAACGCTTTATAGCGTCCGTTATAACCAGCTTTTGTCGTACCGTAGTCTTGCAACGTCAAAAGTTGCGCGGTAATTTCTGCTTGAATTGTTGAAGTATAAACGCCACGGTTATTAACGCTACTTTCATCAAAAGTTGCCGCGATTGCTTTAATTGCACTAATATCCGTTAAAACTTCATCTTCCTCTTCTTCACTACTTGCGCTAGATTCACTACTGTTTGTTGAAGAAGACGGTGGTTCTGACGTAGTGGTCGTACTTTGTGAGTCGCTACTAGACGGGTCGTCACTTGTTTTTGTTGTACTTTCACTAGTTACTTCCTCGTTACTAGTGTCGTCATTTGTTGTCGCTGTGTAGCTTGTGTTTTCACTTGCTTCGCTACTCGGTAAAGACGAGTCTGTATTACATGAAACAAGCATAGCCAAGAGCATAATTAACGGTAATCTTTTTTTCATAAAATCCTCATTTCGTGCTTATTATTATACACGAAAAAAATGAACCTTCAATAAAAAAATATCAAAAAAATATTACAGAATTTAGCTACTATTTATTATCACGAAGCGTGGGGAATAAAATAACTTCACGAATTGATGTTTGGTTTGTTAAAAGCATCATTAAGCGGTCGATTCCGATACCAATGCCGCCAGCTGGGGGCATTCCGTATTCAAGTGCGTCTAAAAAGTCGTGATCCATTTCATTTGCCTCGTCGTCACCAAGTGCTTTCGCTTTAAGTTGCGCATCAAAGCGTGCTTTTTGGTCGAGGGGATCGTTTAGTTCTGTAAATGCATTTGCGATTTCGTTTCCTTTAATAAAAAGCTCAAAGCGTTCAGTAAAGCGTGGATCACTACTCTTTCTTGCTAGCGGGGACACTTCTAATGGGTGTCCATAAACAAAGGTTGGTTGAATTAAATCATCTTCACATTTTTCTTCAAAGAAAGCATTAATTATGTGGCCAACGCCGGTCCAATGTTTTTCAACACGGATTTCATGTTTTTCTGCAAGTTTTTTAGCATCAGCAAAACTCATTTCTTCGAAAAAATCAATCCCGGTTTTTTCTTTAACTAAATCGACCATATGGGCACGGCGAAACTTTGGTCCAACATCAATTACAACATCTCCCCAAGGAAGTTTTGTTGAATCGTTTGCGACTTTCGCTAAATGGCGAATAAGTCCTTCGGCTAACTCGAACATATTTTCTAAATCTGCGTAAGCTTCATATGCTTCAACTGTCGTAAATTCCGGATTGTGGCGCGTGCTAATTCCTTCATTGCGGAACAAGCGGCCAATTTCATAAACTTTTTCCATGCCGCCGACTAAAAGTCGTTTCAGTGGTAATTCCGTAGCAATTCGCAAGTAAAAGTCACGATTAAGTGTGTTGTGATGCGTAACGAACGGTTTCGCATTAGCGCCACCAAGAACGCTGCTAAGCATGCTTGTTTCAACTTCAACATAGCCAAGGTTATCTAAATAACTTTGCATGGCGCGAATTAATTTCGGTCGCATAAATGCAACTTTACGAGCATTTTCGTTTACGATTAAATCAAGATAACGGCGACGATAACGCTCCTCAACATCTTGGAGCCCGTGGAATTTTTCAGGTAACGGTCGTAACGCTTTTACAAGATGCGTGTATTCGCTAACTTTGACCGTAATTTCGCCAGTATTAGTGCGCATGATTTCGCCTTCAATACCAACAATATCACCAAGATCCGCAGTTTTAAAAAGTTCATATGTTTCACTGCCGACATTGTTATTGTTGATAAAAGCTTGCATTTGTCCTTCTTGGTCTTGAATTGTAAAAAAGCTTGCCTTACCCATAACACGGATAAACATAATTCGTCCTGCAAGTTTTACATTAATCTTAAGCTCTGCTAATTGTTCTTTTGTCTTATCTTCAGCGAGTTCTCGCACTGTTTTGCTGTTGTGAGTGCGAACATATTTATCGCCAAAAGGTTTAACTCCTGCCGCAATTAAATTTGCTAGTTTTTCTCGTCTTACTTGTTCCTGATCCGTTAATTTTCTTTCCATACTTAATTCCTCAATGCTTTTATATGCTATCACTATTTGCTTTAATAAGCAAAAACTCATTTCTAATTTGTGTGATTACTTGTTTTAGTTGTATTAAAGTCGCCACTTTTGTATTTAGCTCAATACGATATTTCTTTGCAAAACTATAGTTTTTTATGAAATGTGGGGCGATGTTTCGCATCACTAAAACACCGATTTTTTCACCTTTTTCTTCCACCATCATCTCCGCGAGTTTTTCCAAGTGCTCAAGCTGTGTTAACAAGTCTTGATCCGGCAGTCTTTTTCCACTTTTAAAGTACTCATTAATTTGGGTCGCTAAATACGGATTGCCAAGTTGGCCTCGGGCAAGCATAACTGCTTTTGCTCCAGTTATTTTTACTGCATTTATCGCATCTTCTAATGTATAAATATCGCCGCTTATAATTAAGGGAACTGTAATTAAATCTTGAAGATTTTCGGCAATATCATAGCGCGCCTTACCCGTATAAAGTTGACGTGTTGTGCGTAAATGAACAGCAATAGCGCTAACGCCCGCTTGTTCTAAACGCGGCATTAATTCCCGCACATTAATTTGTTTTTCGTCCCATCCAATGCGGATTTTCACTGTGACTGGTTTTTTGCTGTGTGCAACTACGCGCTCGACCATCTCGATTAAGTCATCCGGATACTTTAACCAAGCAGAGCCACCATTATTACGTGTTACTTTCGGAACAGGGCAACCTAAATTTAAGTCTAAAAAATCATAATTATCTGTGTATTGTTCAATTCGTGAAATCGCATGCAATAACTTTTCCGTTTCTCCACCGAAAAGTTGCACTGAAAGTGGTCGTTCTTCGTCATGCCTTGGCAAATATGCAAACGTTTTTTTATTATTAAAAATAAGACCGCTGTCGCTAATCATTTCTGTGTATGATAAATTAACGCCAAATGAGCGCATGAATTCACGATATGCCCATGTTGTAACTCCTGCCATTGGTGCAAGTACAACAGGGCCATCAATTGTTACACCAGCAATTTTGAACATAGTATAATTATTCTTTTGTGTCTTTATCGACTTCGTCTTGCTTAACTTCTACGCTTGGTTGCGCAACTTCTGCGGTTTTATCTTCACCATTATTAACTTGTTTCGGTTCGTCTAATTTACGATCACGAAGTAAAGTTTCGATTTGTTCAGCAGTAATTGTTTCGCGTTCAAGTAATGTTTCTGCAATTAAAATTAAATCATCACGATGTTTTTCAATTAAAAGCCGCGCTTGTTTATGCGCTGCTTCGATTATTTTGCGAACTTCTTTATCAATTTCAAGTGCGACTTGTTGTGAGAAGTTTTTCTGGCTTGATGTATAATCTCGACCAAGGAACACACTTCCTGTATCACGTTCATATTGAATTGGACCTAAGTCACTCATACCGAATTCAGTTACCATTAAGCGCGCAATTCGGGTTGCAACTTCAATATCATTTTGGGCACCAGTGGAAACGTCATCAAAAAACACTTCTTCACTAGTACGACCGCCTAAATAACCAACAATACGTGCGAATAATTCTTTTTTTGTAACTAAGAAACGGTCTTCTTCGGGTGTCATCAAAACATGACCACCAGTCCGTCCACGGGGGATAATTGTAATTTTTTGTACTTTATCACTATGTTTTTGGTGTATGCCAATAACAGCATGACCCGCTTCGTGATAGGCAATAACTTTGCGTTCATGTTCATTAAGCCCTTTGCTTGATTTAGCTGGGCCGGAAATGCGACGATCAATTGCTTCATCAATATGATGAATTTTTATATTTTCAGCATTTTCTCGCACTGCAAGAATTGCTGCATCATTTAAAATACTTTCAATGTCTGCGCCAGAAAAACCGACAGTGCGCCGAGAAATAGCATCAAAATCAACGCCTTCATCAATTGTTTTTCCTTTAGCGTGAACTTTGAATATTGCCGTTCGTCCTGCGCGGTCTGGTAAACTTACAGTAATTTTGCGATCAAATCGTCCTGCACGTAAAAGTGCCGGGTCTAAAACGTCATCTCTATTTGTTGCTGCCATAACGATAATGCCTGAGTTGTCACTAAATCCATCCATTTCAATGAGTAATTGATTAAGTGTTTGTTCTCTTTCGTCGTTACCACCACCTAAACCTGCACCACGTTGGCGGCCAACCGCATCAAGTTCATCAATAAAAACAAGACATGGTGCGGTTCTTTTCGCTTCGCGGAACATATCACGAACACGCCCAGCACCAACTCCAACAAACATTTCAACAAAATCGGAGCCTGAAATCGAGTAAAACGGGACATTAGCTTCGCCGGCAACAGCCTTTGCTAAAAGTGTTTTCCCTGTTCCTGGTGGACCAACTAGTAAAATACCGCGTGGTAATTTAGCACCAAATTTTGTGTATTTTTTCGGATTTTTCAAATAATCAACGATTTCAACCATTTCTGCCTTTTCAGCATCAGCGCCGGCCACATCATCAAATGTTTTTGATTTGTTTGTTTCAAGTCGAGCGCGTGAACGGTTGAAGTCCATTGCTTTTGTGTTTGATTGGTTGACAGCACTTGC
>CAZWRR010000048.1:0-7145 GCA_964635805.1 uncultured Staphylococcaceae bacterium | reverse complement strand
GAACCAAAATGCAAGTTTTATTTCGGTGTAATTAGTGAAAATAAAAAAGCAGCAGAAGCGCTGCTTAAACCAATCGAACAACAATTACTAAGTTTATTTGCGTAAAATTCGTTTAATCGGCTTAATTAAACCATCATTGTTATTATCTTTTTTCGTTACGTATTTTACATGTGGCCGTAAACTTGGATGACCGTTTTTCATAAGTATACTATGGCCCGCCCACTTAAGCATTTCTGCGTCGTTATAATAATCTCCGCAAGCAATAACGTTTTCACGAGCAATATTTAATACTTTAGCGACATGTTCAACACCTTCTTTTTTCGAACCATATTGTTGGTATAGTTCGGCGATCATTGAATTACCCCAAAAGCGAATTTTATAAGGTGAATGCGTTTCAATAATATGTGCTATTTCTTGTCGATCATTATTTTTAAGCTCTTTAAATATGAAAAGTAATGTAAGCGGGTTTTCACGTAAATTAACGAATGGATCGCCATATTTAATGTTGCCGCGGTCATTCCAAAAGAAGTCATTTAAATCTTCATCTTTATATAACAAGTATACGGTTTTTTCCGTTTCAACCATTAAGTTTTGTAGTCGTTCGTAGCCAATATTAGTAACGAGTGCATGTAATGTTTTCGCATCAAAAAAGACGCGATGCTTTGGAAACGTTAAATCGTCTGGACTTGAAGCGTAAACACCGTTATGGGTAACAAGTGGACCGTTGATATTAAGTTGTTTTTGAAATGATTGGGCAGCGCGCAATGGTCGACCAGTGGCAATAACTACGTGGTGTCCGTCATTATGAAGTTTATTAAAAAAGGCACGAGTGCGCGGCGTAATTGTTTTTTGGTCCGTGAGCAATGTGCCATCTAAATCTAGCGCAATTAAATATTTTGTTTTCATTTTAACCCAACTGCTTTTTTCACGCGTTCTAACGTAACATCAGCGACTTTACGCGCCCGCTTTGCCCCGTCGTCTAATACTTTATCAACGATGTCGCCTGCAAGTATGTCACGCACACGTGTTTGGAACGGTTCTAATTCATTAATTACCGCATCGGCAACTGCTTTTTTAAATTCACCGTAGCGTGCATCTTTAAATGTAGCAGCGGCCTCTTCAAGTGTGATGTTGTTTAAAGCCGCATAAATCGTGAGTAAGTTTGTAATGCCGGGCTTGTTTTCACTATCGACAATAATTTCCGTGCCAGAATCAGTCACGGCACTCATGATTTTTTTGCGAATACTTGGTAATGGTTCATCTAAATAAATTTCACCTTTGCCTGTTTCACTTTTACTCATTTTTTTCGTTGGTTCGCTAAGCGACATAATCCGTTTACCAACTGTTGCGATAACAGGAGTAGGAATTGTTAGTATTTTACCGTAACGATTATTAAAACGAATCGCTAAATCGCGGGTAATTTCGATATGTTGTTTTTGATCTTCGCCGACGGGAATTTTTTGTGCATCATAAAGTAAAATATCGCTTGCCATTAACACGGGATACGTAAATAAACCAAGGCCAATCGCTGTATCATCTTGCTTACCGCTTTGTTCCTTATACTGGGTCATGCGACTTAGTTCGCCCATATATAAGTAGTTTTGTAAAATTGTATTAAGTTCGGCGTGGGCACTGACGTCACTTTGTTTAAAAATCACTGTTTTACTTGGATCAAGTCCAGCCGCTAAGTAAAAGGCCGTAATAAGTTTTGTATTGTGACGTAACTCGGCCGCATCGATCGGTAAAGTTAGTGCGTGTAAGTCGGCAATGAAAATAAACAATTCACCTTCAGCCTGAAAAGCTTCGAAATTACGAAGTGCCCCGATATAATTACCGAGTGTTAACGTTCCTGTTGGTTTAATTCCACTGACAATACGCATATATACCACCTTTGTAGATTATAAATAAAAAGTGCGCGTTAGTCAATGTAAGCGAGGCATGAGTGTAAAGTAGTATTAATTATGTGTAAACACAAATTAAGAAAAGTTATAAATGACCATTTTATTACAAAAGTCGAAAATGGTATTGATATTACAAGCAGGATGCGATAATATATAGACGCGAAACAAGGAGGAAATATGATTAAGATTTATACATCACCAAGTTGCTCATCGTGTCGAAAAGTTAAACAATGGTTTGATGAACAACAAATACCATATGAAGAACATAACATTTTTGCTTCGACATTAGGCGAAGAAGAATTAAAAGAAATATTATATAAAAGCGAAAACGGAACCGAAGATATTATTTCGACTCGCAGTAAAGTAATCAAAGAAAAAAACATCGATATTAATAGCTTAACAATGAATGAAGTGGTCGCGTTTATTCGCGAAAACCCTTCGGTTTTAAAACGCCCGATTATGGTCGACACGAATCGTATTCAAGTCGGTTATAATTCGGAAGAAATTATGACATTTATTCCCCGTGAACGTCGTGGTCAAATTGATGATTTACTGTATGAAAAAGAAGAAATCGTCAAACGCGAACTTTGCGAAGGCGATGACTGCGATATTTAATTAACTAAACGTATATTACAAATTAAGAGCTTTAAAAGCTCTTTTTTGTTTGCTTTCAAAGTTCTCCACAAATGGA
The DNA here is from genome assembly GCA_964635805.1 of uncultured Staphylococcaceae bacterium. Lineage (GTDB taxonomy): Bacteria > Bacillota_I > Bacilli_A > RFN20 > CAG-826 > UBA1361. Next base: position 4,553 of record CAZWRR010000048.1, on the reverse strand, counting down.
ATACCAACTTCGGCACAAATTTTCGTGAGTAATTCACGTGCCTGCCGTAAACTAGTTGCTTCCATTTCTAATTCAAAGTCTTGTTTATCAACATAGCGATTTTCATCAATTGCGAGCTTGAAATCACCATAAGGTACTTCAATACGTAATGTTGATAAACTTGCTAAGATTTTAAGCGCCGCCGGGTTAACGTAGAGACTTTCAATAAAATCGTGAATAGAACCATCGGGAAATTGTTTGTTATTACGTAAATTCATAAACTGATCTTTTGAAAGTATTTGCGTTTTTTCCAGAAGTCCTTCCGCCATTGGCAGTTTCAAAGTCATTAAATAACCATTAAGTTTACGAATACGTAGGCTAAGACCAAGTTTGCGTAATGCGTTGTCATCCGTATCAATATAATAGTTTTTTTGAATAAATCCGTCTGATACATCTAAGTCAAAATGTCGTAGTGTTTGCCGATATTCGTCAAATGATAATAATGTTTTAACTTCAATTTCTAAATTAGTTGCCATGATATAACCTCCGTCTATGAATATGATACAATAATATTAGCAATTTATAAAGTTATGAAGTTACATTTTAGTTTAGTTATCCGTGAAGATTCACTTAGTGAACAAGTTGGTAAAGAAGTCGAAACAATGCTTCTTGACCATAATTTTATTTATGATGAAAAAACGCCAAGTTTCGTTTTTTGCATAGGCGGTGATGGGACGTTTTTAAAAGCTGTACAACGATACAAAAATAAACTAAGATCAATCAAGTTTGTGGGGATTCATACGGGTTCTTTAGGTTTCTTTGCTGATTTTAACACGAGTGACATTCCAAGTTTAATTAAAAACTTGCAAAACGAAAATTACATAGAGCGTCAATATGCTCTTGTTGAAGCAAACGTCATACAAAACGCAAAAATACGCAAATTTTACGCTGTTAACGAAGTTAAAGTGGAAAACGTACACCACACACTTGTATTAGAAGTTTATTTAAATGACCAATTACTTGAAAACTATCGCGGGAATGGTGTGCTTGTGTGCACGCAACTTGGAAGCACGGGGTACAACAAAAGCTTAGGTGGTGCGCTCATTCGGCGTAATCTCGAACTTTTGCAATACACAAAAATTGCGCCAATTAGTAATAGTGTGTATCGACCGCTTATAAATCCACTTATTATAAATGCAAAAGACGTACTAACATTTAAAGGACACAATGCGTTTACTTATTTTGGTTACGACAGTTTTACAACGAAATTAAAAGACGAACCGTTTACAATTACCGTTAAACTAAGTCGCAAAAAGGTAACAATTATCCATAAACAATCACGACGTTACACAAATATTATCCGAGAGGCCTTTTTGAAATAAGATGACATTTGCAATGTTTTTAGAACAATACGCCGTCATTATTTCGCTTGTTGTTGCGGGTATTGTTTTAGTAGTGTTTTTATTGCTTGTTTTGTTTACGAAGCAACCAAAAACAAAAGAAGCATCGCATAATGAAAACGAACTTATCACCGCACTTGGCGGTAAAGAAAATATTAACGAAATTACGATGCGCGGTTCTCGTGTTAGTGTTGTGCTTGCTGATCAAACGAAAGTTAATAATGAACAACTAAAAAAACACGGTGTTAGCCGTGTTATTGTTATGCAAGATAAGCTTGTTTTGCTTGTTGAAACAGCAATGAAAGAAAAACTACAAAAACTTTTGTAAGTCTTCAACCGGCAGTCCCATAACATTATAGTAACTACCATTAATTGTTTTAACTAAATTAAAGTGTTCATCCTGAATACCGTATGCTCCGGCTTTATCAAAAGGGGAGCCACTTTTTATATAGGCATCAATTTGCGCATCACTTAATTCATTAAAATAAACTTCAGTAACTACATTACGGTTAACTTCACGAGTTTTATTAATTAAGGTATATCCACTAATTACGTGGTGTTTTCGTCCACTAAGAAGGCGAAGCATCACGCGTGCATCCTCCGCATCCTTTGGTTTTCCAAGCAACAAATCATCAATTACAACGATTGTGTCACACGCTAAAACTGTCGCTTCCGGATTGTTTTGGAAAATTTCATATGCTTTTAATTTACTTATAATTTTCGCGGTGTCACTAGGGATACTAACATTAATATCTTCATCAATTACCGGTACAATAATTGTGAAATCATCTACAAGTTTTTTTAAAAGTTCATGCCGCCGTGGTGACTTTGAAGCAAGAATAAACATTATTCGCCCCGATCCATTATGACAGGAATCACCATTGGTGTACGCCCTGTTTTTTGCAAAAATAGTGGTTCTAATTGTTCTTTTACAACTCTTTTTATTTCCCCAAATGTTGTCATTTTTGAATTAAAAAGTTCGGTTAAAACGGTATTTATTTGCTTTTCAGCGTTTGGCATTAAATTCGAAACATTGTAACTAATAAAACCGCGTGAATAAAGTTCGACCGGTGCAAGTAGTTTGTTGTTTTTAGAATCAACCGAAATTAAAACACTTACTAAACCGTCATTATTTAGTTGACGACGGTCATCAAGCACTGATTTACTCATCCCTGCGCTGCTATTACCATCTAAATACACGTCCTCTGCGGGGATAACTCGTCCTCTTGTGATTTTGTTATTTCGCAGTTCAAGTGTTTCACCGTTTTTAAGGATAAAGGAGTTTTCAAGTGGAACACCAACAGTATGCGCTAAATCAGCATGGAGCTTAAGCATACGATACTCACCGTGCATCGGCATGAAGTATTTCGGGCGGACAAGCCGTAATATTAGCTTTAATTCTTCTTGTGAAGGGTGGCCAGAGCTATGAATGTTGCGTAAAATTGAATTTGTTAAAACCGTTGCCCCAAGCCGTGTTAATTGGTTAACAATTTTATCGATACCAATACTGTTACCAGGAATCGGTGAACTTGAGAAAACAACAGTGTCGCCAGGAATAATACTAATATCTTTATGAGTGCCATCAGCGATGCGTGAAAGCGCGGCAAGTGGTTCACCTTGCGAACCAGTGCAAAGGATGACGAGTTCACTCGGACGGTATGATCCAACCCGATTTGTTTCAACGATCGAGTTATCAGGAATTTTAATATAACCTAAGTCACGCGAAGCTTTAATTGCGCGCTCCATTGAGCTACCGACTATGACGAGCTTACGCTTATAATTAACAGTTGCCTCAACAATTTGTTGAATACGGCTAATATTGCTTGAAAATGTTGAAACGATTAAACGGCCGCTTGCATTTGCAAAAATTTCATTAATAGCCGTTATAACTGTCCGTTCACTAGGTGTATAACCAGGTTGTTCAGCGTTCGTTGAGTCGCTAAGTAATAAATCAACACCTTTATTACCAAAGGCAGCGATTTTACCTAAATCCATATCGCGGCCAATTGGAGTGAAATCAACTTTAAAGTCGCCCGTACTTAAAATCGTTCCGTGTTCTGTTTCAACTGCATAACCATAACAATCAGGAATACTATGGGTAACACTAAAAAACGAAACTTTCATTTTGTCAAATTCAAGTACTGTATCACCATCGTATTCAACGATATTTACGGGTGTTTTAATGCGCATTAGTTGTAGTTTATAGCGTATAAGTTGCGCTGCTAAAGGAGGGGCATAAATAATCGGTATGTGGACGCTTTGAATTAAAAACGGAATTGCGCCAATATGATCTTCATGACCATGCGTGATAATTAAAGCTTTAATCTTCCGTACGTTCGTAACTAAATGAGAAAAATCAGGGATAACGTAGTCAATTCCTGGTAATCCTTGTTCAGGAAAAAGCACACCAGCGTCAAAAATAAGTAATGTTTTTTCATCTTCAACGATGTACATGTTTTTGCCGACCTCACCTAAGCCACCAAGGGCATAGATTGAAACCGGCATTAAAAATTTAGAGTTGTCCGTCATATTATTCTCCTCGATTATAATAAAATCACATTGGATAAGTATTTATATTTTAACAAATATAATAAATTTGTAAACGTAAACTATTAATAATTACAAAATTGTCGCGTCTGGATACTTTATTTCGTTTATTTTATCAAAACGGTCATAGAAAAGAATACCGTTTAAATGATCGATTTCATGTTGGAGGACGATTGCTTCAAGCCCTTCAGCATTAATCGTAACGTTTGCTTTTTTTAAGACGTCATACGCCGTAACAGTTATTTGTTCATGGCGATAAACTTCGCCGTCATACGGTTCATCAACTGAGAGACAACCTTCTCCGTTTTCTAAATAAATACGTTTGACTGAAGCGCGTGCAAGGACAGGGTTAACGAGAACATGAGTGATACTTTCCTCTTCATCAAGGGGAAGATGGATGACGATAATACGTTTGCTCACATTAACTTGAGGCGCTGCTAAGCCAACACCTGAACGGATTTGATGTTTTTTTGCATATTCTAAATCTTGGCTTTTAACGATATAATCAAGCATCGCTAAAGCAAGCTTCTCCGAATTTTCTGAAAGCGGCAACGTAACAATTTCGGCTCTTTTGCGCAAAATTGGATGTGGGTCTTTAACTATTTCTAATGTCATTGCTCGTTTATT
>CAZWRR010000047.1:0-7205 GCA_964635805.1 uncultured Staphylococcaceae bacterium | reverse complement strand
TATATGATTCATTATAATACGAAACGCAAAAAAAATATGTTAATTTCATTAATTTCCACGTTTTTGCTAGCAAGTTGTAATATACGTATCGGCCAAGCAACGAAGTTTTATGCTTTGCAAACGATTAATCACGGTGCTATATCGCTAAGTGAGCGCCTTACTTACATAAATGAGGAAGAGTTTGCACATCTTTATGAAGCAGGGTGGCCACTTGTGTTTTATGTTTCAGCAAAACACTGTAAATACGTAAGCGACGTTGAACCGCATTTATATGATTATCTTGCAACAACAAACTTACTTCTCTTTAACTTTGATGTAACGAGTGAAGCGTGGAATAAAATACAAAGTATGTATCGCGAAGAGTTAAAGTTTTTAGGCACACCGACATTTTACTTTTGGCAAAAAGGTCAATCTGCGCATAAAATTACCGGCACTTCAACGCTAGCGACAATTGAACTTTTTACGCAAACGTTTAGCGAAATAATTGATGTGAACAATACAAAAGTGCGTTTTACGGATAACACAAACATAGAAGACACAACACCGAATGCACAAATAAACCTTAACTTTATGAAGACGATTCATCTAGATGTTTTACTAAAGGAATTACTCCCCGCACTCGGTAATAAACGCAATCTTTACGTTTTAAATAGTGATGCAGCAAATGTCACAATCACGTTAAGTAATGGTGCCCGGTATACTTATACCGAAAATACAAACGCGGCGATTATTAAAGCAATCAAAGATTACGTTGACGTGTAAGTCATTATTTCTTTGCAAACGCGCACAAAATCGTTATAATGATAGCAAGATAAAATTTATTGATTGGAGAAATAAAATGAATTTCAAAGTTACTTACAATGGTGAAGTAAAAACTTTTACAAAACCAGTACGCGTTCTTGATATTGTTGGTCCCGAGCGCGAACACATCTGTGCCTTAGTAAACGGCCGTGTCCGGGAATTAACGTACATCTTGGATACCGATACGAAACTAATCGTCAAAGATATCGATGACAGCGAAGGGATGCGCATTTATCAAACATCACTACGCTACGTAGCGGCGATGGCGATGAAACGGATTCGTCCCGAGTTAAAAGTACGCTTTTCGTATAACGTCTCGCGTTCGATCTTTATTCAAATATTAAACAAAGACATTAAGCTCGACCGCTTGCTTGTTGACAAACTTGAACGGGAAATGCGCAAAATTATTGAAGCTGACTTCCCGCTTAACCGTCATAAAATCTCCGTCGAAGAAGCCGCGCGGCTTTATGAAAAGCACGGATTCCAAGATAAACTTGAAGTACTTAAATATCGTCCCGAAAAAACAGTGCATGTGTATGAGTGCGACGGCTATTTAAACTATATGTACGGCTATATGGTGCCTTCAACAGGTTACTTAGATAAGTTCGTCTTACGTCCTTATTCACCTGGTATGCTCTTAAGTTACCCACGCAGTGAAACAAAAGGAATTATCCCCGAGTTTAAAGACGCACCGATGTTTGGTAAAACACTTAAAGCTGCTCACACATGGGCTGAAGCAACAAAGTTAGATAGCGTTGCAAACATTAACAAATATATTGAAAGCGGCCAAGATGTCGACTTAATTAATATTGGTGAAGCAAAACACTACCAAATGTTAACCGAACTTGGTGAACGCATTATGGAAGATATTGATGACATTCGTCTTATTTGTATTGCTGGTCCAAGTAGCAGCGGCAAAACAACATTTGCGAACCGGCTCCGCACTGAGCTTATGAGTCGCGGGTTAAACCCGATTCGGCTTTCAATTGACGACTACTACTTACCACGCGATCAAGCGCCACGCGATGAAAACGGTGATTTTGATTTAGAATCAATTTACGCGCTTGACATTGAACTATTCAATAAAAATATGTACGACTTAATTAATGGTGAGGAAGTTCAACTCCCCCACTTCGACTTTAAAATCGGTGGACGAGTCCCCGGACGCATTTTAAAAATTGAACCAGATCAACCATTAATTATCGAAGGCATTCACGCGCTTAATGAACAATTAACAAGTTATATTCCAAAGCATCAAAAATTTAAAATTTATATTTCACCCCAAGCCCAAATTAATATTGATGACCAAAACCCCATTAGTTTAACGGACTTACGTTTATTACGCCGGATCGTGCGTGATAAAAAATATCGTAACGCAAGCGCTCTTGACACGATGAAAATGTGGCCAAGCGTCCGCGCTGGTGAGTTTAAATGGATTTATGACACGCAAGAAGAAGCTGATTACGTTTATAACAGCTTATTAAGTTACGAACTTGCTGTAATGAAAAAGCATGCGCTCCCACTACTGCAAGAATTTGATTACTTAAGCGAGTTTTTCCCACTAGCGGAACGACTCATTCGGATGCTTAAATACTTCTTAGACTTAGATGAAAAATGGGTGCCATCAAACTCACTCTTACGTGAATTTATCGGCGGTAGTTGTTACGAAGACGCGTAGTCACATAACATAATTAACAAAAGCATGGCACTTCCGCCATGCTTTTTTTGTTGCTATAAACGTATTTTCGTTCGTTTATTAAAGCGTAAACTCTTCAAAAATAACGTCGTTTACGTAATCGTACGTAATAATTGCTTTACTTGAAAACGTGTAAATATAGTTATCGATGAGCACGGCGCGATCAACGTAACCGTACGCTTCTTCACTAACAGCGTGTTCAATAACAATTGGGTCAGCAATTATTTGTTCGGCCGCGAAGTCAATTTTGAAAATATTGTAACTACTCGTGTATTTCATCGTAAAGTTGTCACCAATACCGCTGCCGCTATAACTACTTGTCGGGAAGCCGAATATACCGTGCTTGGGTGAAACAAGCATTGCTTTATGGTTATAAACCGCTTCGCTATATGAATACGACCAAACAGTGTCATCAATCGTTTCTTGGTTGTTAAGTTTGTATGTTGAAAGTTCACGTGCTTCGCCCTCAGTTACGTCATAGGCAGTGATTTTAAGGCCGATACTTCGCCCAAACTCATTTGTGTCGTGGCCAAAGCCAAGTAATTCGTTTTCGCCCCAAACGTGTTGGTATACGTCAAAACCAGGTAGTTCGATTTCGTCAGTTATCCGCGGATTTGCAGGGTCTTTTAAGTTAATTACATATAAGGGATCAGTTTGTAAAAACGTGACAATATAGGCGCGGTCACCATCAAAGCGCACGGATTTAATTGATTCACCCGGTTTGCCGAGTCCTTCGCTGATGTAGCTTGTTAACGTGAGTAGCTTTGTGGTTTTGTTAATTTTTAAAATGAATAAATAGTTCGTGATTTTACTTTGATAGTTTTCAGTCGCGCCGTTAGCCCGTTCGACCCACGTTGCGTGGTTGTTTAGTGTTGCTACACGTAAGTAGCCGTTATATTCATCCATACTAAACTGATTAAGCATCCCGCCTAAAACGATGCCCGCAGCAAGATAGCTAACTTTCGCATTACTCGCATCAAGACTAAAGCCACTAATTGTCATCGTGCGATACGCGTTACCTTTTGTGTAAATAAAGTTCGTATCAGCTAAATACATATTGTCGTTATTCACATAAAGTTGTTTATAACCGTAACTACTGCCTAAATACGTTTGGGTGTTAAATGTAATGTTCGCGGGGTTTTTGGCTAAATAAACACCGGAAATAAGTGTGAAACCAACAGCAGGCGTTTCATCAAAGTAATACATGTCACTATAATCAACTGTAGTTTCCGCGTTATCATTAAGCCGGTAATACGGTCGTACTTCTTCCGCGTTGTGATTTACGTTTTTATGCGTAACGATAAATAAACTTTGGCCAATAATACGGTGGCTTATAACACGGGAATCAAATTCGAGTTCATACACTTTACTCATATCAGTGCGCGCGTAAACAAGAAGCATTGTGTTTTGTGCGTAAAAATACGGGAAGTACATGTCGCTATGACTACTACCGCTCGTATAAGCGTGTTTGTACCCAAGCACTACTACGTAGTCATCAAGCAAATACATATCTTCAAAAGTCATGTTTTCGACAGTGATTAAGTGTTTTGTGCTAAGCGTATAATCTTCGGCAACTGTAAAAACGTTTAGTGCGTTGCTGTAGCGCGGCAAATAATAAATTTCGTGTCCGTCTGTTTTAATGACATCGGCTTCGTCAACACCGCTTACTTGTAAGTTCGTGTCAACATAGTCACGATCACCGCTATCTGCTTCTGGCGTTGCTGTATCCATCATCGAGCCACCCGACAATTTCACATTTGGGTCGTAATCTTGTGGTTTTATTAGTTCACTGAGCTTTTTCTTTGTTTTGACTTTGTGTACTTGTGCGTTTGTGAAAAGATCATTAAACGGTTGACGATTTTTGCATCCTGACACAAACAACGTGAAACTTAAAACTAAAAAAGCAATCTGGCGGAATTTTTTATTATGTGTTTGCATACGTTCCTCCCCTTTTTTCTTACTTTAATTATACCATTGTTATTTATTTAATTTATGTTTATTTAACAATAAAATTTGTTTAATATCCGCTAAATACATCGCGCGAATATGTTCGTAATATGCTAGTTCTTGCGGTGTTGCAAACGCTAAATAAATCCGGTGAAATAATTGTTCGAGCCGCAAAAACGTTTCATAAACAAGCACAAGAGCGACAAGCGTTAATGCTTTTTTACCGTGGAAAAAACTGACTGGTGAACTATGAGCGAGTTCGCTCGCAAGTTTATAATAAGCATCGTAACTACTGAGCCCCGCAAGCGCCTGGAGTCCTGCTTTAAAATTAAACAAGTTTATTTCACTTTTAAACGATGGGTGCGCACTAATAAAACCGTACTCAATATACTTTTTCGTATCTTTGCTTTTTAAACCTAGTGCTTTCATTTCCGCTTTAATTTGCACGAAAATTTCATCACTTTGCGCTTTAGGCAGCATTTTATGAAACGCCGCACTGTACGTTAAATGTTTTTCGTAACTCTTTAATGTATTCTTATCGCTTATTAAAATTAAAATCGCTTCAACTTCATGTAAACTGCGCCACACCGATAGTGCTTCGCTTTCTAAACCGTTAACAAGCAGTTCGCTTATTGTTTGTGTGTACACGAACGCTTTTTTGAGTAACTTCACGATATAACTATTTTTATGAGCGCTGACGGCGTTATCAAGCGTTAGTAAAATAAAATTAACGTACACGGCAAGCGTCGAAATCGGCATACTATAACGCGAAAGTAATTTATCGTGCTCATATTTATAGTTTGTTAAGCTCGTATACTTATCAAGCACGCTATTTAAAAAGCGTGTCATAAACTGCTCGTCATCAATAAGGACATTAAGCGGCACATTAATTAGTTGTTTGCGGTAAACGAAGTCATGGAGCAAATAAAAGATTAAACGACCGTTATCAAATTGCGCTAAGTTTAAGTTTGGTTGCAGTTCTAAATGCCCTTTAATCAGCGTAATAAGTCCTTCGTAACTCGTAAATAAAAACGCGACTTCTTCTTCACTAAACTCATAAAAAGACAAAATAAATTCGCTAAACTTCGTTTTATCTAAGACGATAATTGGCACTTTATGCATCAGGAACCTCCACATACTTACAATCGACAATGCTTACTAAATACGCTTTAACCGGTAACGCGTACGCTTTTGCTAAATAACGTTTATACACATTAATTTGCGTAATATAATCGGGGTTCGTAATATCTTTTAGTTTAAAATCAAAAAGCAAAACTTCATCTTTATTAACGACGAACATGTCAATGATCTTTTCACTTCCTTCGTCAAGATAGGCGTATTCGTGCACAACTTCGTTTGTTGTAATGTTTGCAAAAATCGGTAACGCGAATAACTTTTCTAAGACATGCTTCATTTGTGGTTCGCTAACGTAAGACAAGTCACGTTTACTAAAGTCATAAAGCTCAATGTAGCGGTGATAAAGTGTGCCAAGCGCAAGAAATTCGTTTTCAATATACGCCGCTTGCGTAACTTTACGTTTGCTAAACACGTAATCAAGCGCTTTAACAACGGGCGCTGTCCCTTTTTTAAGTGTAGACGTAGCTTTCTCTTTGCTTATTATTGTTGGTAAATCGACGTTTTCTTTAAGCGCACTAAAATAGAGCGAATTGTTTAAAATGTCAAGCATCGTTTTCGCATTTGGAAGCGGGATGTGCGGCTTTTCTTTTTCTTTGTCTTTTGGGGCATTTGTCGAGGAAACAACAATAATTTCTTCTTTTGCGCGCGTAAGTGCAACGTAAAGCAAACGAATTAGTTCGCTTAGTTCACGGTTATCTTCTTCATCTTTATGTAGAAAATGCTGGAAACTGCGACCGTAAAAGTTGGGGAAGACGAAGCCGTAACGCTTTGTTGCACTAAACACTTTACTTTGGCCCCCACCTTTTTTATCAAGCATAAAGTAATACACGATTGGGTATTCGAGCCCTTTTGAACCGTGCATCGTTAACATGCTTACAGCGTTATCTGCAAGTTTTGTACGTTTTACTTCAAGTGAAGACTTAAGCGCGATGAGGTCGTCAAAATACGTAATAATTTCACTAAGTGAATAGTGATATGCACTAAACTTTGATAATTCTAAAAGCGTCGCACTAAGCTTGCTGCTATTTAAGTAAACGTCACCTAATTCATAAAGTCTTGCGTACACATCAAACGTATCAATTATCGTGTTAATAACGTCGATTACGGGTGATCCTTTTGTGTTCGCGGCAATATCTTTAAACGTGTTTAAGTACGGATCAAGCGCGAATGCCCCTTCGGTATTAAATAAATGATAAAGCTTTTCGTCGCTATAACCAACAATGAAACTACGTAAAAATGAGGCAACAGCGTGACGATATTTATAGTCGCTAGGTGCGTCTTCTTTTGTGTAACTTAAATAAATAATAAGGGCGCTGCGTAAAGCAAGCATAATTTGGTCATCATGAATCGTTTCATCTTTTTGAATAAAAAGTGGGACACCAGCGGCAATAAACATTTGCTCAATGTCATCAAAGCGCGTCGCGTCGCGCAGTAAGATCGTAAAGTCGCCGTACGTCACCGGCCGATAAACATCGTTCTTTAAGTCATAAATTTCGTAACCACTATTAACTTTCGTAACAATGTCATCAAGGACAACGCGTACTTCAGCTTCGTACTTGGCGAGTGCTATTTCGCCAGGAATTTCCACGGTTTTATGGACGAAACGCTTTGTCGCAACTTGATT
>CAZWRR010000046.1:1971-7257 GCA_964635805.1 uncultured Staphylococcaceae bacterium | reverse complement strand
CAATTAGATGAATTATATATTAAAATAAAGAAAGAAAGAGAGGACAAATAATATGTGCCTACGAAAAGCAAATCCCAATGATGCATTAAGCATCGCCGCAATGCGTGCAACAATTATTGATATGACAAACACCGCCAATAGTGGTCATCCCGGGATGGCACTAGGTAGTGCCCCCCTCGTTTATAATTTATATCGCAACCACTTAAAAGTGGACCCCCGTAATCCGCACTGGATTGCACGAGATCGGTTTGTGTTAAGTGCCGGTCACGCGAGTGCTTTACTTTATACCGCGCTCCACTTTGCCGGTTACAAAGTAACGATTGACGACTTAAAAAACTTCCGCCAACTAAACAGTAATACCCCAGGACACCCTGAGTTTGGGTTTACGCCTGGCGTTGATGCGACGACTGGACCACTTGGTCAAGGACTTGCAAACGCTGTCGGGATGGCAGTTGCCGAAGCTGCGCTTACTGCGCGCTATCCCAAATACGAAAAGCTTTTTAGCCATTATACGTATTGTCTTGTGGGCGATGGCTGTTTACAAGAAGGAATTAGTCAAGAAGCAATTAGTTTTGCCGGACACCAAAAACTTAACAAACTTATCGTCTTTTATGATGCCAACGACGTAACGCTCGACGGACCACTTAGCGATTCGTTTAGTGAAAACGTCGCCCAACGCTTTAAAGCAAGTGGGTGGAACGTAAGTCACGTTGCTGATGGCAACAATATCCGCGCGATTGACAAAGCAATCCGCAAAGGTAAACGCAGTGACAAACCAACACTTGTTATTATGAAAACAATTATTGGTCAAGGTTCACGCAATCAAGGTACCGCGAAAGTTCACGGCAGCCCGCTTGGTGAAATCGACGGAACATTTGCTAAAGGTACGTACAAATATCCGTACATGCCGTTTGAAATACCGCTTCAAGTGTATGAACATATGGAAAACGGTAATTTAAAGAGCGCAATGAAACGCGCGGATGAATGGCAGGAAAGTTTAACACTTGTCGAAAGTGATGATAGCGTTGAAGCTAAAGACTTAATGACGGCGTTAAATGACGACACACAAGCATTAATTGACAAAATTAAAATTAACTTTGAAGACGAACTTAGTGAAGCAACACGCAGCACAAGTGGTAGTGTTCTTGCAATGTTTAACAACCATATGCCCCACTTAATGGGTGGAAGCGCTGACGTTGCTAGTAGCGTCATGACCCACATTAGTGGTGAAAGCAACTTTACAAGTAACAATCGCCGCGGCCGTAACGTTAACTTCGGTATTCGTGAATTTGGTATGGGCGGCATTAGTAACGGGATGTTGCTCCATGGCGGCCTCCGTACGTACGTTGGCACGTTCCTCGTCTTTAGTGATTACATGAAAAACTCGATTCGTCTTGCGGCACTTAGCCACATTCCTAATATTTACTTATTCTCACATGACAGCGTCCTACTTGGTGAAGACGGACCGACGCATCAACCAATTGAACATTTAGCAATGATGCGCGCGATGCCTAACGTTGATGTCTGGCGTCCAGCCGATGCACGGGAAACACTCGTTGCCTGGCAACAAGCTTTACTAAGTAAAAACACCCCACACGTCTTAGCGCTTAGTCGCCAAAAATTACCAATTTTACCTGGTAGCAAAGATGAAAGTAGTATTGCCCGTGGTGGTTATATCGTTAGTAAAGAAGATAGCCGCAAGAAACTTGATTTTATCGTTATTGCAACTGGTAGTGAAGTTAACTTAGCAGTTCGCGCTCAACGTGAACTCGTGCTCCGAGGTTTTAATATTCGTGTCGTTAGTATGCCAAGCGTTGAAGTGTTTTCACGCCAAGAAGAAGCGTATCAAAATGAAGTACTAAGCTTACCAAAAGCAAAACGGATCGTTGTTGAAGTACTTTCAAGCTTTGGCTGGCACCGGTTTGCCGATCACACGATGTGCATTGATCATTACGGTTACAGTGCCCCGATGCGCGATATCGTTGAACACTTAAGTTATACTGATGAAACACTTGCGCGCCGCATTGAAGGCATTATTGATCCAAGTTCAATCGTACCAAAAGAAGTCGCGCCAAGTTTTGAAGAAGAACAACTTGTAAGCGAACGGCCTGCTGTTGAAGAAGAAACAAAAAAGGTAGAAAAACCTGCCGCAAAACAAGCGGCAAAGCCGGCAGCAAAACCAAAAACGCAAACAACGAAAAGTAAAACAACCAAAAAATAATTAATTGAAAAGTGAAGAAGCCCACACACACGTGTGGGTTTTTTTATGCAATAATGCATAAGAAGTTGATATATAACACTTAATTAGCTATAATAACTATGAGGTAAAAAATGGCACAATACGTATACATTCAAAACTATAACAAACAAGGGAAAATGGGCATTAGTGAAGCAGTTTTTGACCAAATTGCGGAAATCGCAACAAACGCAGTTAGTGGTGCCTATGTTTCAAAGAAACGGTTTTTTACATTACCAGAACCAGTAAAATGTAATATTCGTAATGGCGAAGTGACCGTTAAAATTAGCGTTAATGTTAGCGCTGGTATTAATGTTAAGACACTTTCAAAAACGGTGCAAGAAAGCATCGCCCAAAGTTTAAACATTATGACCGAACATATCCCATTTAAAATTAGAATTAATGTAGTTGACGTCGTTGCCTAAGTAAATGATAGTTAAAAAAAGAAAAAGTGTGAAACAAAGTAATGTGATCAAAATGTTCACCTTTTTTTTAATTAGTGTTAGTTTGATTAATTTAGTTGGTAATTTTGTCGGCATTAGTAGCCGTCACACATTTTTCCATTTCGGCTTTGCCACAAACTTATTCGTTTCGCGCTACTTTGAAGATGTAATCGTTAATTATACGTTCCGTATTATTACACTTGGCGTCATAACGATTGTTTTTAGCGGTTTTTTCTTATTGCTTATTCGTTTAATACCGAAATACAAATACGGCGCAATTGCGCTTGGTGTCCTTGCTTATATTGGTGATTACGTAGCGCTATTCTTTTTACCAATTTACGAAAACACTTTACAAATGCAAGTTATGCATAGCATCCACTTACTATTTTTTGCGTATTTAATTATTATCTTTCTTTATATATTTATCACGCTTCCCCCACGGAAGGTAAAATATGATTTCGCGTAACCAAAGCCATGAATATGGCGTCAAAGTGCTTTACGCAGCACTTATTTACGTAAAAAACGACCAAGCATTTGACTTTGAAACGTTAGTAAGTGAAATTACGGAACACGACTACAACGAAGTGCCGGCATATTTACGGATCATATTATTAAAAAGTTTAAGCAATCTTGCCGAGATTAAAACGGCGCTTACACCGTTTTTAAAAGCGTGGCGCTTTGAACGGCTTAATGAAGTCGCGCAGGCAATCTTAATTTATAGTTACGCCCATTATTACTATGTTGGCAACGTGAAGAAACCGATTGTCATTAATATTGCTGTTAAACTTGCTAAGCTTTTTATTCCCAATGACGACTTTAAGTTTATTAATGCGGTGCTCGATGAGGCACTCGTATGACGAAAATTTATCGCGTTAGTGAAGTAAATAGTTACGTACGCGAAGTTTTAACAAGTATTCCTCTATTTAACAACATTAGCGTGCGCGGCGAGATCATTAATCTTAAAAAATATGCGCGCGCCTTTTATTTTACGCTCAAAGAAGCAGATGAAGCGCGGGTAAGTGCGGTTGTCTTTAATATTGCCGCTTTTCCTGCATCATTAAAAGATGGGGACGAAGTAGTCGTAACAGGACGCATTAGCTTGCATGAAAAAAGCGGCACCTACCAATTAATTGGTAACGAGGTTGTATATTACGGCCTTGGGGCGAAATTAGTCGAACTTAAAGCGCTTTATGAAAAACTTGCCAAAACGGGCATTTTTGCCGATGATAAAAAGTTGCCTTTGCCGCGCTATCCAAAACGAATTGGCGTTATTGCTCCTAAAGATAGTGCTGCGCTTGCTGATATTATCTCAAACATCGAACGGCGTTACCCACTTGTAACACTTGTAATTAAAACAGCAATCGTCCAAGGCGATTTAGCACCAAACAGCATTAAAGCGGCGTATACAGCAATTAGTCAACAAGATGTGGATCTTATTATTATTGCCCGCGGCGGCGGTAGCAGCGATGATTTGTGGGCATTTAACGATGAAAACGTCGTTTTAACGTTTGCAAAACGGACAGTTCCCCTTATTAGTGCGATTGGCCACGAAATTGATACGACGCTAATTGATTACCTTAGTGATGCGCGCGCTAGTACGCCCACAGCCGCAGCTGAACTTGCAGTGCCGCATCAAGATGACATTACACAAACGCTAAATAGTTATGAAGCACGAATTATTAATAGTTTTACAAATTTAATCGCAAATTATACACATAAAGTAAGCGCGTTAAGTTCGCGGCCTGTATTAATTAACTATCAAGCAACATTAAGTGTCATTAACGACCGGCTTGATAGTTTAAGCACTAAATTAAGAAATTTAACTATGCATAAAGTAAAAGACGCTGAAAACGTAATAAACGTCCTCATACCGCAATTTACGACGTTTAGTCAAAAGATCATCGCAGTTCCCAAAGAAGAACTAGTGAGTTTAGACGCCAAGTTAGAAACATTAAACCCAAAACAAGTACTTAAACGCGGATTTGCCTTTGTTACTAAAAATGAAAATGTAATCAATAAAGCACAAAGCTTACAAAAACATGACATAATAAAAATACAATTCAGTGATGGTAACGTCATCGCTAAAGTGGAGGAAGAAGATGAACAATAAAAATTTAACGTTTGAAGAAAAATTACAACGTTTACAAGAAATTGTTACTAAATTGGAAAGTGGGACACTTAGTTTAGAGGCTTCACTTGCCCTATATGAAGAAGGAAATGCTTTAAGTAAGTCATTAAACGAGGAATTACAAAAAGCTAAGCTAAAAATTGAGAAAATTGACGAATAAGTTCATAAAGTCGTTATTTGGTTATCTATTAGTAGTTTATTAGTTATATAAAAGTAAATAAATAGTGTTATCAATAATTGATTAAACGTTGTTTTAAATTAATGAATCAAAATTGATACACTTTTTTATTAAAAAACAACGTTTTTTTAGTTTAAAGCCCTACTTTTACAGTTGTATCAAGCATTTTACGTCTGCTTAGTATAAATAACGGCGTTTTATGCGCTATTTTACTGCTTTCTTCGGTATAATTACATTATGGCAAAAATTATTATGCATATTGATCTAAATTCGTTCTTCCCATCTTGTGAAATTTTAAAAG
>CAZWRR010000046.1:0-1961 GCA_964635805.1 uncultured Staphylococcaceae bacterium | reverse complement strand
ATCCGATACTTAAAGGGAAGCCATTAGTCGTTGCGGGACTCGGAAGACGCGGAATCGTCAGTAGTGCAACTTACGAAGCACGCGCTTTTGGTATTCATGCAGCAATGCCAACTTATCAAGCGTTGCGACTTTGCCCGACATTAATCGTCAAAGAGACCGATTTTAAGAGTTATCGGTATTATTCTAATCTTTTCTTTGATTTTGTCGCTAAAAATGTTAGTCCGATTATTGAAATTGCAAGTATCGATGAATGCTATGTTGACGTAACGACGCAATTACGCGAAGCAAAAGAACCGTTAGTGTATATTAAAAACCTGCAAGATGAGCTGCTTACAAAAATCGGTTTACAGTGTTCGATTGGTGTTGGTCCGACAAAGTTTCTTGCAAAAATGGCAAGTAACGCCAAAAAACCACTTGGAATCACGGTTTATCGCCGGCGCGAGTTAGCGAAAACATTATGGCCGTTGCCGATTGGTGAGATGTATGGCATCGGTAAAAAAACGACGCCGCGGCTGCAAAACCTTGGGATTAATACAATTGGCGATTTAGCGAAAACCGAAGACTATGAAGTTAAGCAATTACTCGGCAAATTTTACGACACTGTTAAAGAATGGGCGAACGGATACGGTAGTGACGTTGTTCAAGTTGAAGAAGATGATCCAAAAAGTATCGGTAATTCCTCAACGTTTGAGCAAGATACAAGCGATTACGACGCTCTTAGCACACTTTTCAAGGAATTAAGCATGAGTGTTAGTAAACGCGCTAAAAACGAACGTAAACTCGGTACAACGATTCAAATCGTTATGCGTTACTTTGATTTTACGACAATTAACCGCAGTATTACGTTTACTAAGCCGACAAATGACGCTGGCGAGATATATAATTACGCAATGACGCTCTTTGAGCGCAACTATAAACAAGAACCAATTCGTTTGCTCGGCGTCACGTTACAAAACTTAATCGATATTAAAGAAATTAAAGAACAATTATCGCTTTTTGATGATTTCAGCGCTAAATCAAAAACAGAAGTGATCGTTGATTTACTTAATGATGAATTAGACAAACCAGTATTAATTACGTTAAACAAAGTTGAGCGTGAACAAAAATGAAACATATTGATACACTAATCAAAGATTATCAAAACTATTTATTTGTCGAAAAAGGCTTAAGCAATTTAACAATCGAAGCGTATTTAAACGATATTAACTTGTTTCATACGCGCCTTAACATTACAACAAGCGCCGACTATGTGGAATTTCAAATTAATGACTTTATTAACTTAGAAGCACAAGACGGACATAGTCCGAGCACGATTAGACGTCGTTTATCAAGTGTTTACAATTACTTTTTGTTTTTAAAAGAACAAGGTGTGTACACGAATAACTTACCAAAAGTTGTTCAACCACAATTACCACGCCGGCTCCCAACGTATTTAACCGTTGAAGAAGTTGAAAAGCTCTTAGAAATGCCAGATTTAACAAAAGCAGGCGGTATTCGCGATAAAGCAATGCTTGAATTAATGTATGCAAGCGGCCTTCGTGTAAGTGAATTACTCACCCTAAAACGCGATCAAGTTAATATTAACCGCGGCCTTATTCGTGTTTTTGGTAAAGGCAGTAAAGAAAGAATCGTCCCATTTGGTGACTTTGCGCTTAGTTACTTAGTGCGTTACGTTAACGAAGTACGTGCGTTTAGTGTCGGTCATAAAAGCAACACATTGTTTTTAAATAATGCCGGGGAACCATTAAGCCGCCAATACTTTCATCGAATCGTGAAGCAATATGCGCTAGATGCGCACATCACAAAACCAGTTTCACCCCATTCACTACGCCACGCCTTTGCGACCCACTTAATTGAAAACGAATGTGAACTGCGCATTGTTCAAGCGCTTCTAGGCCACGTAAATATCGCGACAACGCAAATTTACACGCACGTTTCTGCTAAACGAATTTTAAGCATTT
>CAZWRR010000045.1:0-7553 GCA_964635805.1 uncultured Staphylococcaceae bacterium | reverse complement strand
GCAATTTGGCCGACTAACTCTTCAAGCACGTCTTCCATCGTCACCATACCGACAATTTGTTTTTGGCTATTATGGACAAAAGCAATATGCGTATTTTGTTTTTTGAATCCTTCAATCATTTTCGACATTGATATTTTCGAAGAAACAAAATATGGCTTGCGCATTACTCGTTTAATATTAACTTTTGGATTTGCGACATAAGCGCGAATATATTCGCGGACAATAATGACACCGACGATATTTTCGATTGTCTTTTCATAAACAGGAACACGCGAAAATTTCGTTTCAAGTAAATGATTATGTAATGTTTTAATGTTGTGTTTACTTATATCATACGCAACAATTTTGGAAAGCGGTGTGAGTACGTCATGGACTATTGTTTCGTTGAAGTCGAGCGTCGAAATGATAATATCGCTGCTATCTTCACTAAGTGCACCTTGCTCTTCAATTGCTTCGATAACGTTTTCAAAGTCACGCGGACTAAAAATACTATCTTCTTCAAAACGAAAGATTATTTTGATAAGATCAATAAAAAGTTTAAATAAAAATGAGAGTGGCCAAACAATAATTATTAGTGGGGCAACAATAAAGCTCGCACCAATTGTCCACCTTTCAGCGTTACGGCGCGCAATTGCTTTGGGGAACGCTTCGGCGAAAAGAAAAATGAGGGGCACACTAATTGCCGTTGCGATAATTGCTCCTTGCTCTTGCCCAGCCGCACTAACAAGAACAATCGTTAAAAGTGTTGTAAATACTAAATTTGCAAAATTATTAAAAATAACGACACTAATTAGTGAGTTTTCTAAATTATCTAATACCCAAGACGTAAGTTTGGCGCGTTTTTCGCCATTTTCAGCTCGGGCTTTTATTTTGAAACGATTAGCGGTAATAAATGCTGTTTCACTAGCGCTAAAAAACGTACTGGCAATAAAAACAATAAATATCAGCAGCCACGTTATAGGCTCTTCAAGCACTTACGACCACTCCTTCCTTTTGCAATATGCAAAAGTATATTAACATATGCCCGCACTTAAGGCAACATTTCTTCGTCACGATTATTATTTTTTTCCATCAAATAGTCCTGGTGGTCGTTCTTCATCAAATGCGGGAAGCAAATCAAGTTTATACGTAGATTTTTGGATAAAGCTATCCAGGCGATACAGTAGTTGCGGTAAAAGCACAAGCACGAGGAAAATTGAAAGCGCCGCACCACGTCCAATTAATTCACCCATACTTGAAATACCTTGGATGCTCGAAACAAATTTAAGCGCGTAGCCAGCAGCAGTTAAAATAAGGCCCGAAGTGAGAACACTGTGACCAGAATTATCAAGAGCGTACTTAAGCGCTTCTTTCTTTTGCATTAGTTTGCGCGCGTTTAAGTAATGTTGTGTAAGTAATATACCGTAATCAATTGTTGCACCGAGTTGGATTGCGCCAACGATTACAAAACCAATGAATATGAGCGGTTCATTGAAGAAATACGGGATGCTCATATTAATCCAGACGGAAAGTTGGATTGTAAATACTAAAATAACCGGTAGCGATAGACTGCGGAAACTAACGATTAAAATAACAAGAACAAAAATAATTGAAAGCACGTTAACGTATACAAAGTCTTCACTTACCGTTTCCTTAATATCGCTAACTGAAGATGTAACGCCAATTACATAGCCGCTAGTGCCAAATACAGCCATTGTTTCTTGTTCGATGATTTTTACTGCCGTAAATGCCGCTTCTGACTCTGAATCAGTTTGAATTGTAACAATAATTCGTGAATAATTGTCGCTTTCAAGTTGGGATTTGAATTCAGGCGGAATCACATCGGTTAACAACTCTTGGATAATTGATTGCGGAATTAAATCAAAACCGCCAAGCGCGTCAGCATACGTACCGATATCAGTAATTGTTGTGTACGACTGAATAACCGGTCGATATGGCTTTAATTTTTCTTCAAGTGTACGGATTAATGTTTTTTGGCTCGCAATATCTGCTTGAGTTTTATTCGGCACTAAAACTGCCATCATGTTTTGTTTACCAAACTTTGCTTCAATCCGCGCTAAATGTTCAGCGCCTTCCGTCCCTTCACCAGTACTCATTGCCGCCTCACCATAGACGAAATGGTTATTGTTCTGTGCTTGAAACATCGGTACTAAAACAATCAAAGAAATAGCGGGGATGACATAGCGTAATTTTAAAATTATTTTATTTAGCTTTGCTAAGCTTGGGAAAAAGCGACGATGTTTCGTTTTTTCAAGCAATTTGTCGAAAAGCAAAATGACCGCAGGAAGTAATGTAAACGTTGCAAGCAAACTTATAACAATCCCTTTAATCATGACACCACTGAGGTCCATTCCAATCGAGTAACGCATAAAGAAGAGCGCAGCAAATCCAGCAACGGTCGTGAGCATACTTGAAGAAATCGAAAGCACAGACTTCTTCAGTGCGTCAACCATTGCCTCTTTCTTCTCTTTACCAGCTTTTTTTTCACTAGTGTACTGATGGAGCAAAAATATTGCATAGTCCATTGAAATCGCTAGTTGCAACAATGCCGCTGTTGAATTTGTAATAAATGAGATGTTGGTAAATACGACGTTCGACCCCATATTAACTAAAACAGCAACACCTACAACAACAAGGAAAAGCACCGGCTCCATCCACGAGTTAGTAAAAATAAGTAATATAAGGAGGACAATAGGGACGACATAGAGCGTGATTTTCATTACTTCGCCTTTTGTCATTTCGCGCATATAATACGACGAAACAGCGCTGCCGCCAAGCGCATATTTATTATGCGCGCCCGTTGAATCCATATATTTTTTAATTGCTTTTATTGCTTCGCCCGTTTTTAAACTATGATCATCATATTCAAACATAATTTGGAACAGTGCGCTGCCATCACGATAAAAAGCATTTATTCCCGGAACCGCGCCTAAAACTGTTTCAAAATCTGCCGGCCGTGGGAAAATACTTCGAATTTGTTCAAGTGTCTCAGAATCCATAAAACTGTCTAACCAAATAATTGTTTCAACACCTTTAATATTGTTAAGTTGCTTTTTATAGTTAATCGCTTCATCAATTGAAACGTCTTCAATCATTAATATAGCTTGTCCTTTTAAACCGAACTCGTCTTCCATAATTTGTAGTGCTTCCTTTGTGCGACTGTCTTTGGGCAAATACTGTGTACTATCGTAATTAATTTGCACTGAATTAATTAAAAAGATGGAAACAACGAGTAAAACACCCCATCCCGCGAGGAAAAACGTCCGGAACCGAACGATGAAACTAAATATTTTATCGATAATTTTCTTCATATTAGTGCACCCTTTCAACAATATCTTGGAATATAAATGTAAATAAGTTTACGAGCGCATCGCTGAGCTCGTCTTTTTTATTAGTTTGAATTGTATAAAGCGTTCCTTCAAAGACGATGTGTGTAATTAGATCAACAAACTTTGGAGTAATACTTGGAATAACATCACTTATTCGTTTTGTAATTAATTGTTCTAATTTCGCAAGCCGCTCATAAGATCCATCAGCGA
Source organism: uncultured Staphylococcaceae bacterium (assembly GCA_964635805.1). Taxonomy (GTDB): domain Bacteria; phylum Bacillota_I; class Bacilli_A; order RFN20; family CAG-826; genus UBA1361. The sequence goes on along the minus strand of CAZWRR010000045.1, from coordinate 4,014 downwards.
AGTAGCGTTCGAGTAAAATAACGATTTCCTTAGGTTGCTGCATACAGAGCGCAGAGAAATCAAATAAAATTGCATTTAAGTACGACGGCGTAAGTTGCACTTGGTGGTCAACGTTTTTCTCTTTGTTCACTAACGCAATTAATTGTTCGTAAGTACTACTTACAATTGTGTCAAACAATGCTTCTTTATTTTTGAAGTAACGATAAATATTACCAACAGTAATTTTTGTTTTCCACGCAATGTAGCGCATCGTCGTTGCTTCATAACCTTTTTCATAAAAGATGTTACGCGCATTATTAATAATTTTATTTTGTATTTCTGGTTTTAGCTTTTGCATTAGTAAACTCCTGTTCATTATTAGTTTACCTTATTACCCGCAAAACTTCAATATGTAAAATTAATTCGATACAAGAAATAGTTAAAGTTACAACTCTTTTAGAGTTTTATATCATTTTGTATTGTCTTTAATCCTTTATTCTACTTACAATAAAGTTAAGTGTTTCTTCTCAAAAGAAAGGAGAGTAAAGATGAGAAAACACAAAGGCAGTCGTAAACACTTTTCATTACGACAAAGAAACTATCTTGAAGTAGCTATTATTCGCCATGAAAGTGTTAACAAAATTGCTAATGATTTGGGTTTTAGTCGGCAAAGTATTTATCGTGAAGTTAAAACGAATTCTTACGTTAAAAAACGTGCTGCTGATAGTTTAGAAATAACGAAAATATTTAAAAACAAACCTTCTCCACCTTGCTCAAAACTTAGTCGGTTTCCCTTTGTTTGTAATGCTTGCAAACATAAGCAGGGCTGCTCAGTCCTTAAACGCTATTATCATGCTGATCATGCTCATGAACATGCGCGTCGGACACTTCGTAATCGACGCACGGGAACACGTTTGACACATGAACAACGCCGTGAACTTGATCACTTTCTCTTACCTTTAATGCAAAACGGACAAAGTCTTCATCATATTTATGTGAGTAACCCGGGCTACTTCAAAGTGACACAACGGACAATTAGAAACCTTATTAATCGTGGGGAGCTAAGTATTCGCAACTATCATTTACCAATGACTGTTCGCTTTTCACCTAAAAAAAAATATCTCCCCGAAAAACCCCACGTTCGTTTGCCAGAAGTGCTTTTATACCGTACTTATGAAGACTTTATTGATATTTATGAGCAAAACATGCACTTCGTTCAAGTTGATTCCGTCATTGGCAAACAACGCGATAAAAAGGCGATTCTTACTATTTTCTTTCCGAAATTTAGTTTTATGTTTGGCTTCATTTGCAATCCAAAAGGTGTTGACTCTGTCAATACAAATCTTACAAATCTTCGCGAGAAACTTGGTTATGAGTTATGGAAAAAAGCATTCCCCATCATTGTCAGTGATCGAGGCGCTGAATTTAATCAACTCCATCTTTTAGAAACCGCTGTTGAGCAAGAAACAGGGGAAATTATTGAGCTTACTAAAACGTTCTTTGCTGATCCGTACGCCTCCCATCAACGCGCCGAAATCGAAAGTAACCACCGCCTCATCCGCCGTGTCATTCCTAAAGGTAAAACATTCGAAAATTTAACCCAGAATGACCTTGATTTAATGTTCTCACATATCAATAGTTTAATTCGTGAAAAACAAGGCGATAAGACCGCTTACGAACTAACAAAGGCTTGCTTCGGTCAACACTTCCTTAATCTCTTGAATATAAGTTATGTTCAACCGCAAAATGTGGTCCTCAAACCACATATATTAAACAATAAATAAAAACGATTAGAACCACCATTCTAATCGTTATGTGAGAAGAAACACTTTCTAGCCACCAACCTAACAACTTGTCACTTTTACTTTTTCCAAAGTTTAGGATAAGTTCTTTTTCGGTTGTTTTCTTTTGTCTTTCTTCACCCTCATTATACACTTTTTTCGTTATTTGCAATAATGTTTTTTGAAATTGCGCTAACAATTTTCGTACGTATTTGTTATTAAACCTTTTCTTATTGTTTTGTAACTTTTACTATTTCATGTATCGATGTAAAATTAATTTTACACATAAAAAAATCTCAGCGGTTAGGCTGAGATTTTGATGACTTCAATTAATATTTATTCGTCTAAATCTTCGCGTTGGAATTTCCGGACAATACCATCAGTTAACATAATGTCATCGATTAACTGTTTTGCACGGCGAACTGATAAATCACTCTTAATGTAGAGGAATGTCGGAACTTCTTCGTACGCCTTAATGTGGCTAGCGTTTTTAAGTGGAAGTTTCGTATCAGCATAATCAGTGATATCAATTGGTAAATAAATTTTAAGTCCAGAGCTACCTGATGTCGTAATCTTTGCATAAAGTTTACGTGAGAGACGGAATGAATCACCAGAATTAGATAATCTTGATTTAACATCATAACTTAGTAAATAATCATGAAGTTCTTCATATTTTTCAATAATATCTGGTTCCATTGTTGCAAGACGATCCACAAACGGAATCCGGGCAACGCTTTCTGTTGGTTTTACAACTGGTTTCGGCTTCTCAACAGGTTTTGGTGCGACCTTTGGTGCAGGTGCTGGTTTAGCAACTGGTTTTGGCGCAGGGGCCGGAGCTGGCTTTGCAGCTGGTTTTGGTGCAGGAGCAGGCGCAGGAGCTGGTCTATCTTTTAATTCTTCGCGAACAATGCGGCGGACGATTTCTTCAAGTTTGTCAGAATCATAATCCGGTTCTTGAACGATTGTTTGTACGATTTCGTGAACAACAACACTTTCAACTGGTTCTTCTTCAACAACTTCTTCGACTTCGTCAACTTCGTCGACTTCTTCGTACTCTACAACTGGTTCTTCTTCAACAACTTCTTCAACCTCTTCAACTTCATCCACTACTTCATCTTCATCATCGTCTTCTTCGTCAAAGGTTAAAACCGAATCTTCTTCGTCGTCGTAAACTTCATCATCTTCAGATACGAGTAATGATTCTTGTTTAACAGCACCTGAACGTGCAAGACCGATAACGACTAAATGAATCGCAAGTGCGGCAATAACCGCGGCTGTAACTAAAAAGTAACCGGTGACTACAATTGTTTCTGCTTTCGCAAATAGTTGAGTTTCAATTAATTCACCGTTGATTGCTGTAACTGTTGCAACAAGAACGGCAATTAAAAAGATTAATGGTGATAAGTAGTTCGCAACATTACGGCGATAAACGATGAGACGTATCACCCAAATGAGTGCAAGAATTAGCGCAAGCGCAAGTACACCTACAACAACATACCATCCTATTGAGGCGAATGGCGCGAGTACAAGACCAATGGCGTTATTGAAAAAATCAGCAACAATTAACATTCCGTTTGCATTTAAAACAGAAATAATATGTCCAAATGCAAAATAGGCACCAATAAACAGTGCAATAACTAGCGTTAATACTGCACTAGAGCGTTTTGATTTCATAAAATACCTTCCTTTTGTTTAAATATATTATTATTTTAACTAAATAATAGCAATAAGTCCACAATTTACGTTCAATTTGTCAAATTTGTCAGTTTTAGGCGGTTTCTACTCGTTTACTTTAGCAATAACATAGTCAATTCGCTCATCAATCTTGCTTTTTCCAAGTATACTTAACACTTCATAAAGATTCGGACTTTGTTTTGAACTTACAATTGCAATCCGCAGTATTTCCGCAACATCTGCGACAACTCCGCGGTAATTTGTGGGGTTTACGAGGTATTCACGGTTGTTTGCAGCAAATCCGAAAGCACTTGCAACCTCTTTAAGTGAATTAAACCACTCGCTATTACCAGCGTTAAAGTGCATATTTGCCTTTAAAGATGTAAGCAAAGATGTTATTAAAGAGCGTGAATGAGCCGGATTAAACAACGTTTTCCCAGTGTTTTCAAACAATATCGTGTATTCATCATCAAAAAAGAACTTTATTTGGTCATAAATATCATCAAAATATGTAAAGTCTTTCCGTGGTTTATTACCACCGCGTTCAATGTTTAAAATCCGAACGAAGTAATCGTAATTA
>CAZWRR010000044.1:0-7695 GCA_964635805.1 uncultured Staphylococcaceae bacterium | reverse complement strand
TTTCTAAGTAAGAGTTTATGTAATTCATGTTAATTTGAAAATGGTGTTAATTTTTCACCTATACCTTTGCTTAATATAATTTGCCACTCAAAATGCTACTCAAATGCTACCCACTAAACAAAAAAAGCACATTATAAGTGCTTTTTCTTTCAAATGGAGCAGGTGACGGGAATCGAACCCGCGTATTTAGCTTGGAAGGCTAATGTTCTACCATTGAACTACACCTGCAGAAGTGGCGGACCAGACGGGAATCGAACCCGCGATCTCCTGCGTGACAGGCAGGCATGTTAACCGCTACACTACTGGTCCGCTAGAACAATTATAGTATGTTTTACTTATTTCGCAAGTGTTTTAAGTTAAACAACATGAAAAATATTGTTCGTTAGTGTAAACAGAAAATATAAAAACTTTCTTAGAAAAATGTGCCGCGTGCTTGTTGTTTAATTTCCGCTGTTGTCGCAAACGGAATACGTGTGCGATAACCCATACGGGCAGCAACGATCATTTTCGTTGGCCATTGGTTTACATCGTGGTTCCAAAGTTGGATGCTGTCGTTGTAAACTTCACGGGCCGCGGTAATTTCGCGTTGTAAGTACGAGTTTTGTTGCATCGCATCTTGCAGCGCTTTATGGCCTTTTAGCTCAGGATAGCTTTCAAAGGCAACGTTAATGCGGTTGAAGACGTTATCAACTTGACCGGCAACTTCGTTACGGGCTTCATCACTTGGTGCGCCGCTGCGAAGACGGGCAATTTCCGTGAATGTTGATTTATCTAAATCGATTGATTTTTCAACAATACCGGCAACGTTTTGTAAAATCATTACGCGTTGTTCTAAGTAGTTATCGATTTGACTGGCGTTATGTTGCAGTTTTTGTTCGAGACTACGGAAGTGGTTTTTCGCTTTGATTTTCATCACTAAGAAGACGATGCCTGGAATAATTCCAAGTAGCCACAATAAAATTTCGAACATGAGCGAGCCCGGTCCTACCTTAATCGGAATTTGTTTGTGGATGACATTAATGTCACGTCCTTCTGGATTGACTGGTCCAGTGAGTTCATCTAATTGATTACCCATTGTGAATCTCCTTTCTTTTATGCTAATTTTCTTTTGAAAAATCGCTAACTAAGTTATTAAGTTTGTCGTTGTCTTTCGCGCTGTAACTACCAGCAAGGAGGAAAGCAAAGACGTGGCGGCGACTAATCGGCATTTTGCCCCCAGTTTTTTCGCTTAAGTAATCGCGTAGTTGCGTAAGGGCATCGTTGCGGCGATATACTTGTTGCGTTTCGTCAGTTGCAACTTTAACAGTTGCGGTTACACTATTTTCAAGCGGGATATATTCGTCCCAATACACGGGCACACGATGGCGACTACCGTTTGCGGCCGTTTTACTTATGTAATCAACGCGTTTTTCAATGCGGTAGCTGTATGCTTTAATTTCGATAATATCGAAGTCACTGCCTTTATTAATGAGTCGTGTTTTAAGAATCGCGTGTGTTTGTGTATCTTTATGGACAAGATCAGCTTTATCAAATTGGTTCGCTGTTGCTTCATGTTCATAAAAGGACAGATGCGATTCGTATTCGGTTTCATAAATAAATTCATGTGGTTTATGTTGTTGATAAAGCGGAATAATTAAGACCGGCGCCATATTGAAGTAGAAGCGGTGCAAGTAATCGTTGTTATATTCATTAAACTTTGTGCGAATTTGCGCAAGTTCGTAGTCGCTATATATTTGCGGATTAGCGCTATAATCAAACGCTTGCGAGTGCATTGCGTAAATTTCGTTAATGTTTTTGCGTTTAACGAAGCGGAAGTTATCACCAAAGCCAATTTCGCGGTCTTTAAGTAATTCAATCATTTCCCGCTGCGCTAGTGGGGTGAAAAGCAGACGAAATTGTGTTTCGTGATCGCGGTCATACGCTTGGAATAGTGCATCAAACGTTGAGTTACCAAGCGGCGTGAAGTTTTGACCTTTTTTAAGACTATCCGCGGCAAGTTTATTCATTTTCTTTTCTTCGCTACTAATTAAACTGCGTAAACTTTTTTCGGTCCAATTACTTTTAACAACCGGGTTACGTGAAAATGATAAGCGTTCTGCGGCTTCGTTACCGTAAATTAACACTGTATCGTTATGGTAAAACGGTTTTGGTTTAACAACACTTGCGGTCAGTGTTTGACTGCGCACTTGTGTTGTTGGTTTGTTATTAACCATAACTGTAACGGTGTACGTTACAACAAGCGTTCCTGTATATGTTTGCTGGCCCATATGTGTTTTTAAGACGCGCGCTAAAATAAACGGGTTGCCACTTATTTCGCCACTTTGCACGAATTCAACTGATTCGTCGGTGGAAGAAAGTTTGCTCAAATTATATTTGCGATGCAAATAGTCAAAGCGTTTTGAATCAAAATATGGGTCCATCGTTAAGAGCGGCACCGTTTTTTCGACAAGCTTAGGTGTCATCGTTGCGTCAAAAAGCGCGAGCAGTGGTTGCATTTGTTCCCACGCAAGTCGGAGTAAATCATCAACTTGTTTTTGTAACTTTGCGGCGATTTCTGCAGCGTTTTTAATACGCGGTTTTAGCACTAAAAAGACTAACAAGAGTAAGCCGATAAAGACAATAACAAGCCCAACACCAATACCAACATAGAGCCCTTGGTTCGATGAAGTAATGTCATCTGCTAAATCAGCGGACATGTAAAACAATACAATTCCTGCGATTAAACTAACGATACTTAAAATTATCAAGATCGTTTTGTAAAGGCGAAAATTGTTTAATCGCTTCGTCGCTTTTTGGAGTTTTTCATGCGCAACTTTGTAGTCAGCGACAGTTTTTTTGTTTTCTGTTTCGTTTACACCACTTTTTACGACCAATTCTTCAAAAAAGTCCGCGACATTTTGTTTATGTTGCGGTTTAAAAACAGACTTGTATTGTCGCAGCGGCTCAAATATTAAATTTTCCATAATTCAATTAGACCACGCATTCATTAAAAAAGCAACAAATAATTTTATTATTTGCCGTTATTTTATTTGTTTTTAGAGCGAATCGATGAATTGTAAAAGTTTCGCTTTTGTAATATAGCCAACACGAGTGCCCGCATCTTTACCATCTTTAAAAAGTTTTAATGTTGGAATTGAAAAAACGTTAAAAAGTTGGGCAAGTGAACCAAAGTTATCAACGTCAACTTTAACAATTTTCACATCTTTTCGTTCTTCGGCAATTTCATCTAAGATTGGCCCAATCATCCGGCACGGCCCGCACCAATCAGCATAAAAATCAACAAGCACTTTTCCTTTTTTTGTAAGTTCTGCGAAATCTTTTTCGCTTTCTAAATAAATAACCATGAATTTCACTCCTTTTTATATGAATTGTAATATAAGCGCGATAAGCACTAAGTGAACGGGGAAGAACAAGTAGTAAATAGTGCGCCACGCTTTACTATTATGACCAAGCTTGCCGCTATAAAAGGGCAAGATAAACAATAATAGCAATGCCCAATGTTGTAAAACTGGGTCAGTATTTGTTAATTCAAATACTCCAAAAATATACCAAATTCCGTGGACAACAAAAAGACTAATGCTACTAAAACTATTAAACGCCAATTGCGCACTAGGTGTTTCCAGCAAAGTTGTTTCATCATTAAAGTATGTCGCGCTTTGTTGCTTCAAAAACAAAGTAGTGAATACACTTGCTAAATAAAAGCCGATGATCACCGCCGTTCCGTATATTTCATAGTCGCCCGCAAACAATAATAGCGTCTCGTTATAAACGAAAATATTAACAATTGAAAGCGTGAGATGGATCACTACCGGAAGTAGTAAATACAACCGTTTCCATTTTCGTTCATGAATATAAGTAAGCAGTGCCGCGCCACTTAAAAGCGTTAAAAACACATTTTGAAAAGCTTCGCCCGCGGCAAAATAAGCGACAAATATAAAAATTTGCAAAGCAATATATAAGTAACTTAGCCGCAATAAGTATTTATAACGATTGCGTGAATGAATGACGCCTTGAACAATAAAAAACGCAAATAACGGAAACGCAAGGCGGCCAAATGTTCGCATTGGTACGTAAAATGCGCTGTTTGGCGAAACAAACGCAAACGCAATATGATCACTTAATACACTAAGAAGTGCAATGATTTTAAGTACAAACGCGTTTATTACTAAAAAACGGTTAGTAGTTGTTTTCATAGTAATGTTCCTACAAACGCAAATAAATTGTTAAACATATGCGCAACACTTGAAGCACCAAACCCGTGTTTTTCATAAGCGTAACTAAAAATCAAACCGCTAATAATGTAACTTGGCAAATTAATAAGTTCAACGCGCAAGGCGGCAAAATCGACACCGTTTTCGGTAAACGGGAAGTTAAAATGAATTATGCCAAATATAATACTTGTTAAAACAAGCGCCATATGCACATTAATTTTACGTAACCGGGCATATAGCCCGCGGCGATACGTTAATTCTTCAACCAAAGGACCAATAAACGGAATCCAAATAAAGCTAATAAGCGGACTTTGTTTAATAATTGAAACGACAATTTCTTGGTTTTCATTAACGGAAATCGGGCCAAAAATTTGTTCGATGAGTAAACTGTAAATAATCGAAGCAGCAATGACGATAACGCCGTATTTTAGTCCTTGCACGTAGCTTTCTGCTTTTTTAAACGTACGTAGTAGTGGATTTAACATGTTTGTTGCGTATAAAAACACGAGCATTACTAAAAAGATTGCGTAATAAACGTAGAGTTGTTCCCAAACAAGCGTAAATGTTTGTAAATAGCCAGGTGTAAAATAACTAACAAGCGCCCGCATTAATAAAATTAAAATAACCGCACCAACTTGTAAGCCAACGGTGCCAATCAGTGTAAGAATTACTTCGTTACGATTTTCTTTTCGGTCGATATAACCATTAAATTGTTTAGTTTGCATTACTCAATTATAGCAAAATGATTGTAATGTAGTGTTAACAACACTATTTTTTGTTAGAATGAATAGTAATGGAAAAAACAGTTCAAGAAGTGTGCACAAATGAAATCGTTGTTGAAAAGTCGCGTTTTCTCACCTTTTTAGTGCCGTTAACTGCGGTTGAAGACGTCGAAGTTCATTTAAGTAAAGCGGTTGAACAATATAAAGGGGCACGTCATTATTGCTATGCGTACCGCTTTGGTGAACAAGAAAAGTATAGCGATGACGGCGAGCCACGTAACACAGCAGGATTACCGCTTTTAACAATATTACAAAAGCAAAACATTAATGACGCTTTACTTTTAGTAATTCGCTACTTTGGCGGTAAAAAACTTGGGGCAGGGCGGCTACTGCGCACGTATATGGATGCGGGGATGAGTGCAGTAAACGTAGCAACGTTTTATAACAAAATCCCGGGGTTAAAACTTACTTTAAAACTTGATGTGCGCAGCTTTGATGAGCAGCGCCGTATTATAAGTACACTCGGCGAAATCGTTAATACACGGTTTGACAATTTTGATGTTTATGTTGATGTTTTAATACGCACAACTGCGCTTGAGACTTTAACAAAGTCGTATAATGTAATAAATAAAGAAGAAACAAATATATTCGAGGTAATAACATGAGTGAAAATAGCAAAATGGTCGCAAACGAACAAAGTTCGATTACAAATGTGATCGGTGTTGTTAGCGGCAAAGGTGGCGTTGGTAAAAGTTATACTACAGCGATGCTTGCAGTTAGTTTAGCAAAACTTGGCTTACGTGTTGGTATACTTGACGGCGACGTTACTGGTCCGTCAATTCCCCATCTTTTTAATGTCGATGGTGGTGTGTTTGGGGACGCAACGAGCATTTATCCGGCAACTTCGGAATTGCTCAATATTAAAATAATCTCTTCTTCGCTACTTTTAACGGAGGATGATGATCCGATTATGTGGCGCGGGCCATTAATTGGGGACTTAGTTACACAATTTTACACAACCGTTAGTTGGGGGGAACTTGATTATTTGTTAATTGATTTCCCGCCAGGCACGAGCGATGTTGCACTTAGTGCGTTTTCAAGTTTGCCGCTCGACGGCATTATTTTAGTAACAACACCGCAAACAATGGTGCAAACAATCGTTAAAAAAGCGATCAAGATGGCTAATGAAATGGCTGTTCCTATTATTGGTGTTGTGGAAAACATGGCGTACATTACTTGTCCAAAGTGCGGTGAACATATTTATCTTTATGGTACGAATGATAAAAAAGCTGTGAAAGATTATTTTGGTTTACCACTTTTAGCGTCACTGCCGTTACGACCAAATAACACAAAACTTGCTGATGAAGGTAAAATAGAAGTAACAGATACAACAGATTTTGATGAAGTAATTAATCAAATACTCACAAAGGAATAATATTATGAACAATTTTGCAAAAAGACGCCGTGATTTATCACTTAAACTTTATGAAAACAGTGCGCTTATTTTATTTAGTGGGCCTCTTGTTAAAGAAAGTGCGGATGGGTTTTACCCGTTTACAGTTAATAAAAACTTTTATTATTTAACCGGCATTGCTCAGCAAGAAAGCGTGCTTGTTATGACAAAGATTAAAGGTTTACTAACAGAACATTTGTTTGTTTTACCGTTTGATCCGCTTAAAGAAAAGTGGGACGGGAAAGTTTTAACAACAAAAGAAGCACAATCAATTAGCGGCGTTTCCGAAGTTTTTGAAAATGCGAAACTACCCGAATTACTGCAAAAAATCGGCAAACAAATAACAACAGTATTTTACGATTTTGAACAAGGATTACTTGCAACCGGCTTAACAACACCTAGTGGCTTCGTGCATGAACACTTCGCAAAACACGAATATGCCGATGTTTATGAACATATTATTAAAATGCGGATGGTAAAAGATGCGAGCGAAGTTTTATTAATTGAGCAAAGCATTGCTTTAACACATAAAGCGCTAATAAGCGCACAAAAAGCGATTAAACCGGGAGCATATGAGTATGAAGTTGGCGCAAAGTTCTTGTACGAAGTGCAACGACAAAACGGTAAACTAGGTTTTGGTACGATCGTTGCAAGTGGCAAAAACGCGACAATTTTACATTATCCAACACTTGGTGACAAAATTCGTAAAAACGACTTAGTGCTGCTTGACTTAGGCGCGCATAACAATATGTATACGGCCGACATTTCTCGCACTTACCCAGCCGGCAAGGAAGTAAGCGCGGAAGCAAAACTTATTTATGAAACAGTCTTGCTTTGTAATAAAGCCGTAATCGAATATATTAAACCAGGATTAACACTTTTAGATTTACAAAATTATACGCGTGAGTTTTTAAAAGCACGGCTCGTCGATGTTAATTTACTAACCGAAAACGACGATATAAACGAAGTCTATTACCACGGCGTAAGCCACCATTTAGGGCTCGACACGCATGATCCAAGTATCCGTACATTACCGCTAGAACCGGGCAACGTTATTACAGTTGAACCCGGCTTATATTTTGCGAAGTACGGGGTGGGTGTGCGCATTGAAGACAACGTTTTAGTTACGAAAACGGGCAGCAAAAACTTGTCACATATGATTTTAAAAGAAATGAAGGATATATTTTAACGATGGAAAAATACGTTTTAACAATTGATCAAGGCACAACGTCAACTCGCGCAATTCTTTTTGACAAAAACGCCAATATTGTAAGCATTGCCCAAGAAGAAGTAAAATGTTATTATCCTG
>CAZWRR010000043.1:0-7711 GCA_964635805.1 uncultured Staphylococcaceae bacterium | reverse complement strand
CGGAATCTGTGATAATGCCTAAAAGCAAGGCGGTCGCGCCTATTTCATTTATTTGTAAGTTTTGATCAAGTATGAATTCCGTAATTATTTCACAAGTTGCAATCCGATTGTTCAACACTATTTCTTCGGTTGTAAATTTTTCAACAAAAATATGATGATCAATTTTAAAAGACGCTTTTGCTAGTTTAAAGCGCTGATCTTCGACACGTTCGCTATTTGCTATATCAACAACGATCGCTGCACTTTTTATAACGACGTCATCACTAACATTATCCGTACTTCCTGCAACGTCGCTAAACGGACTTACATTACTTCCTAGTGCATATACTTCTTTGTGCGGATAATTTGTTTTAATTAATTCACGCATGCCAATTAATGAGCCAATCGCATCACCATCAGGATAAATATGTGAAAAAATTGTAATTACGTCGTGTTTTTCGATAAAATTTCGTAAATTTTTAAATTCGACCATTATGCCGCTTTACCAATACAGCCGAAAATTTCACATTTCTCGCGTACAACCGCGCGAATACCTTTCATGCCAGGTTGGATATATTTACGTGGGTCATACACTTTTAAATCTTTGTTAAGCACTTCACGGACGATGCCGGTAAAAGCAATTTGACATTCTGTATTAACGTTGATTTTTGCCGTTCCGCGGGCTATAGCTTTTTTAATTTGCTCATCAGGGATGCCACTTCCACCATGAAGAACGAGCGGGACACCGACTAATTTGTTAATGTGGTCCATTTCATCAAAACCAAGTTTGGGTTCGCCTTTATATGGCCCATGAACACTACCAAGTGCCGGTGCTAAACAATCAATACCTGTTGTTTTAACCATTACATTACATTCTTCAGGGTCGGCATACATTACTTCGGCAACAACGTGTTCTTCCTCGCCGCCAATGTGGCCAAGTTCAGCTTCAACACTTACGCCACGTGCATGTGCATAATCAACAACACGTTTTGTAATTGCTAAGTTTTCTTCAAATGGATATGAACTTGCATCAATCATTACACTTGTAAAACCTGCATCAATTGCTTGTTTACAAACTTCTTCACTACTACCGTGATCTAAATGAATTGCAATTGGGATTGTGTAGCCACGGTCTTTAATTAAACCTTTAATTAAGTGCACAACTGTGTTGAACCCGCCCATATGTTTAGCCGCACCTTGGCTAACGCCAAGAATAACTGGTGCTTTGAGTTCTTGGACTTCATCTAAAATTGCCATTGTCCACTCTAAGTTGTTTGTGTTAAATTGGCCCACTGCATACTTTTCTTTGTTTGCACGAATGAGCATTTCTTTCATACTAACTAAATTTTTCATGTGTTTATTCCTCTTCCTCTGTTTCTTCGTCGGTTTCGTCTTCACCGACTTCTTTTCCTTTTAAAGCAAGATCAAGTTCATCTTCCTCTTCCTCAACTTCTTCATCAATGTCGCTATAAACTGTCTTAAGCTCTAAAGCAATATCTTCGTGGCGTACGCGTTCGCGTAAGTCCCACGTATTGTCACCTAAATTAACAAAACGACCATCAAACATTAAGTTTGTGTAAAACCTCGTCATTTCATTTACCGCTTGTTCGCCGCTGTAGTTTTGAATTTTATTAATTTCATCCCACAGTTTGCTAAACGCTAGCGGTTGATCGCTTTCCTTTAAAATTGAATAAGCAACAGATAATGTTGTTTTAAGTTTCATAAAACCTCCCTTTACATTTTATCTGGAGCACTTACACCAAGTAAATGTAGTGCGTCTTTTAACACAATTTGTGCAGCTCTTGCTAAATCAAGCCGAGCTTGTGAAAGTGGAATGTTTGTCGCATCGACAATTCGACTTTCTGTATAAAAACTATGAATCGCCGTAGCGATGTTTTGAATATAGTTTGCAATTTTATAAGGTTCCCGTGTCCGTGCTGCATCACTAATAACACTTGGATAAGCGATTAATTGTTTGAGTAAATACCGTTCTTCTAAAGTAGATAAGACAGCCTTTTTACTAACTTTGGGAATATCTTTGCCGCGGTCTAACACGCCGTTTAGCCGCGCGTGTGCGTATTGGGCGTAGAAAACGGGGTTAGCGTTTGATTTAGAAACTGCTAAATCTAAATCAAAGTCAAAATGGGTTGAAGCAGCTTTTGCAACGAAAAAATAACGGGCAGCATCAACGCCAACTTCTTCAATTAATTCATAAAGTGTAATCGCGTTGCCTGTACGCTTACTCATTTTAAGCTCTTCGCCATCTTTGATAATACGCACCATTTGGATAATAAGAACATGTAGTACGTCACTTGGATAACCAAACATTTTAAGTGCTGCCTGCATCCGCGTAATATAACCATGATGATCCGCACCGAAAATGTTGATTAATTGCGTTTGTTTGTTTTCAAGTTTTGTTAAATGGTACGCAATGTCAGGTAAAAAATACGTATGTTCGCCATTTGATTTTACAATTACACGGTCTTTATCATCACCAAATAGTGACGTTTGCAAAAATAAGGCACCCTCATCTTTATAAGTATATTTGCTAAGATCTTTGATTAATTCATCTAAGGGATTATTTGCTTTAACAACCGTTTCATAACTATATTTATCAAAAATAACATCAAACAATTTAAGGTCTTCTTTAATAATATCGAGAAAAACCTCACTACCTCTTGTTGCAAAATAAGCTTCGCCAGCCTCGCGGTCATTCACATACTTGTCGCCAACTTCAGCGTTAAGCAATGTAGCAACATCAACTAAATCAAGTGAATGATATGCGTCTTCTGGTAATTTTTCATCGATCCCATGCAAATTAAGATAACGAATATATAATGAAGCACCAAGGTTATTAATTTGAACCCCAGCATCATTTACATAAAACTCTTTGATAACATCATAACCCGCTTTTGTAAGTAAGCGCGCAAGCGCATCACCAACAGCGGCGCCACGAGCATGTCCAAGGTGAAGACGACCGGTTGGATTTGCGCTTACAAACTCAACGTTGATTGTTGTGTTCTTCATTGCCCCTTGGCCATAATTATGTTTTTTATTAAAAATTTGTGTAATAACTTCGCTTAAATATACGTCGCTAATGAAAAAATTAATAAACCCCGGTCCGGCTATTTCAACTTTATCTACGTGTGTTTTATCAAGTTTTTCAATAATATGCTTAGCTATATCGCGCGGCGCTTTTTTTAAAGTGCCCGCAAGTTTCATCGCAACATTAGTTGCGTAATCACCATGTTTGTGGTCGCGTGCAGTTTCAATGACAATTTCTGACTTCGCGATTTCGTAACCTAAGTCTTTAATTGCTGTTTGTATCTTTGTTTGTAAGAAATTTTCGATCATCACTTGCTCCAAAAAATATTATACTTTAATTAAAGTATATTTGAAAGAAATTAACGATTTTTTTAAACATTAAAGAGAAAATGGACAATATCGCCGTCCTGCATCACGTAATTTTTACCTTCACTGCGCATTTTTCCGCTTTCCTTGATAGCATTTTCACTTCCGTACTTTAAAAAATCAGTATAGTTATAAACTTCGGCACGAATAAATCCGCGCTCAAAATCGCTGTGAATAACACCGGCACATGCCGGGGCCTTCATTCCTTCTGTAAATGTCCAGGCATGGACTTCTTTTTCACCAACAGTAAAAAAGGTTTTAACGCCGAGTAAATCGTAAGCACTTTTTACAACTTCATTAAGACCAAGCTTTGTTATGCCTAAATCTTTTAAATAAAATTCACGTTCTTCTTCACTAAGGCGAAAAAGTTCTTCTTCAAAAGCGATGCTCACTGGTATTACGGTTGTTTGTTCACGATCAGCAATCTCTTTTGTCGCTTGATAATGTTTATTATCTAAATAATCACTATAATCATCACTGATGTTTGCAATGTAAATCATTGGTTTTAATGTTAATAACATTAACACACGCATCCCATATTTTTGTTCTTCTTCCGTTAAAGTTAATAAACGTAGCGGTAAGTCTTTTTCAAGTTGCGCAATAAATTTATTAATTATATTAAGTTCAAAGATTGCATCTTTATCACGATTTACGCGCGCTTTCGTTTCAATTCGCTCTTTACGCTTTTCTAACGTTTCTAAGTCTTTAATAATTAATTCAATGTTAATCGTTTCAATATCCCGCTTTGCGTCTACGCCTTGGTCAACATGAATAATGTTTTCTTGTTCAAAACAGCGTACGACTTGAATAAGGGCATCAGTCTCGCGAATATGCGCAAGAAACTGATTACCTAATCCTTCACCTTTACTTGCGCCACGCACAAGACCAGCAATGTCATTGAATTCAATTGTTGCGTAAATCGTTTTTAACGGATGAAAACGATTTGCTAACGCACGCACGCGCTCATCGAACACACGTACAACCGCTTTATTTGGATCAATTGTCGCAAAAGGATAATTAGCTGCAACTACGCGACTTGACGTAAGTGCATTAAAAAGTGTTGATTTTCCAACGTTTGGTAGACCAATAATACCGACACTTAATGCCATAATCCCTCACTTTCTAATGTATTATAAGCGACAATCTTTTTATTTGCAATAAAAAAAGGACTGGTTTCCCAATCCTTTATTACTCACGAGTTCAAATTAAAGTTTTGTAACTTTTGATGCGCGGAGGCCGCGATCAGATTCTTCGATTTCAAATTCGACTTCATCACCTTGATTGACGGTTTTAAAACCTTCCATTTCAAGGGCTGAGTAGTGGAAAAAAACATCTTGACCGTCTTCAGTATGAATGAAGCCAAAACCTTTTTCCCGGTTAAACATCTTAACAGTACCTTTCATCTCTTATCCTTCCATCGTCTGTTCGACGTGACCATATGTTTAGTCACGCTCATATGATAACACTAACGGCAGCAATAACAAAGTTGGACGATTACAAATCACGTCGGGAAAATATTAAACTACGCTTATGCTTAAAAGTTAAACTAAAAATAATTGTCATAAAACCAATAGAAAAAGCAATAAGCGCGACAATGTATAAATATGGATTAATCATGAAAACATAGTTGAACTTTGTTTGAAAGTAGTTACTTAATATCAATTCTATAAAAAAGGAAAATACAAATAGTTCCAATATCGCAATAAATAATAAACGTATAAAGAAAGTACTCACATAAAAAAAGACAATGTTTTCAATGTTTTTTTTATTATATCCAATTAAATTCAGCGCATTAAAACTTGCAAAAGCATCATTTAATAAATGAAATATAATCATTAAAACGATAAAGAAAGAAACAACAAAAGCAGTCAGGGCAATAAAAAGTGAATATGATTCGATATTATCAAGCGCTTCATTAATTAGCTTTGCATAATTGTGAAATGGTTTCGTTATTGTAACGTTATAATCATTTGTTATCTCAACATTCCCATTAACAAACACACCATCGATTGGCATTGAAAACGGCGATACACCAAAAACATCTTTAAATAATAAATATTGCCAAAGTGGGTGATGATATAACGCTAAGTTTGTGTTTTCAATCACGTTTTTAACTTTTAAAGACGTGAATTCATACGTTTTTACATAAAGTCCGTTTTGACTTGTTATGTTTGTAAGTGCACCAGTATGGACATCTTTATTTATTACGTCAATAGTACCGAAAATTTTTAATGCTAACGCGGAAGAAATGACTATTTCATCAAGCTTAAGTGACTCGGTTGTATTATAAAAACTAAATCCACCAAAAGCATTGTTTTGCATTGATAAATTTGCAATATTTTGCGGTAAATTAAGTTGCACATGACTATTTACTTTATCGTTGATATCTTCTTTTGCAGCTTCATTAATTAAAAACTCTTCGCCGCCGAAAAGGAAATTATATGTAAAACCTAATAAAAGCATTTCTTCAATGAATGGGAAAAATGTAAACGAAAACAAAAAATCTGTAGTAATACTAGTATTACTAAGAAAAGTAAACGTTTCATAAAATTGTGGCGGTGCTATAAACAAAAGTATGCGGTTTTGTAATAATGCATCATCCTGAAGTGAGCGAAAATAGTTTTTGTTGGCGCGTTGTAATATGTAGTCAGGTAATTTCATACTCTCAAATAAAATTTCGTCACTATTTAATGAAAATATAAAAGCAACTTGCTTTAAAACCCACGGAAATTCTTCGATTTTTGTAAGGCTTGTTGAAGCACTTAGCTTCATTTTGTGAATAAATAAGTTCTCACTAAAATCAAAGCTATTCACAACAATGCGGGCCTTACTTTTTAATCGAACCGCCTTAAGTCTAAATATTTGTTCATCAATGTAATCCCAATCATTGTTAGCAACATTTAATATTATGTCTACATCGTTGTGCTGTAAGTAAATTCCTAAATCTTCAGCATTATTACGATAAGGTAAATTGAACGCAGTTAATAAAACACGGAAATCATCAATCGGTAAATCTAAAATAATTTCATCATTTTTTAAAGTTGTAATATATGGATAAGTTACATCATCTATTTCTTGAAAGAAGACAACTTCATTGAATAAATTAGCATGGAAAGAAGGTAGCGTATGACGAAAGTTGTTATGGTAAAACGTAACGCGATTTTCGCTTTGAAATATCTCATCTAAATTAGTAATAAAATAACTGCCAATATTATAGTGGTAGTTACGGTTTAAATAACTTATGTCTTCATCTTCCGCTGTTTTAACTACATTAGCAGTTGGCCGCGCATTCGCTTTAATAAACGTTGAATTTTCGCTATAACTTGTAGCAAAGAAATTTGTTAACTTTAAATTTAAATTGTTTATTAGTAATACACTTAAGCCAATCCCCACTAAACCAAAATTTGCAGTGAAAGTCGCAATATAGTTTTTTTTGCGCCACGCTTTATGTAGTTTTTGTGCTATTTCCTGACTTTTTCTTAAAGAGTACGATTTTAGTTTTTCGCTTTTATGTACTTTTGAATGTAAACGAATATTATGTTTCTCTTTTACAACCTCACCATAAGCGAGTTTGATTATAGAGTCCCCATACTTTTTAGCAATATTTAAGTCGTGCGTTACAACAATAACGATACTTTCTCTAGACCGCTGTTTTAGTTTATTCATGAGGCGTAGGGAATTATCACGATCGAGTGCACTCGTCGGTTCATCAAACAAATAAATTGGCGTGTTTTTAAATAAAGCCCTTGTAACATTAACACGCGCTTTTTCGCCACCCGATAAAATTCGAGTTTTTTTATGTAAAAATGGCGCAATCCCAACTTCCTTCGCCAAAGTATCAAAATGTGAACTTATATAGCTAGTACTATCCTTACTATTGTTTGTGGAAGTTAACATTACGTTTTCAAGTGCGGTAAGGTCATTAATAAAGACGGGATGTTGGAAAGCAACACTAACAACATTTGTTAATAAACTAGAATGTTCACTATCATTTAAAGTAGCTATGTTTTGGTTATCGATAATTATATCGCCAGTATAACCGTGCAAAAAGCCACTGATAGCATGTAATAGTGTTGTTTTACCAGATCCGCTATCACCTAAAATGATGTATAAACCGGGGTGTGTGAAATGTAAATTTTTAATATTTAAAATCGTTTGATTTTGTTTAATATATCGTAGGTTAGTGATTTTAATCATATGCAATTAAAGTAGTGATTACAGGTTTTCTGAGTTTAATAAAAGCAATAACTTTCAACAATAAAAAGCTAAACAAACCTAACATTAAATAGATGCCCATAAATAAACTATCATTGAGCTTAAG
>CAZWRR010000042.1:0-7768 GCA_964635805.1 uncultured Staphylococcaceae bacterium | reverse complement strand
TCGCCTTTTTTATTATTGAATTTTCAACTTTAAATGAAATATACGCTGTTTCTGCATCACTAATCATTGATTTCATTAAAAATAATGCACGTAAATCAATACCGTATGCAACGATAAAACAATCTGGTGTTTTAATTGAATTGGGCTTCAATCCAATTTTAAATTATTTGCCTGCAATTGAAAAATTATTTAAGCTATAAATTTTTGTTTTTTTCAACACAAATATCAACGAGCTTACATTCGCGACAATTTGGTCGTTGCGCTTTACAAAAATAGCGACCGAAATGAATCATTTGATGATGTGTTTTAATGTAGCGTTCCCGCGGCAATTTACGCCGTAATTTTTGTTCAATAATCGTAACATTATCTACCGCTTTTGCAAAAGCAAGTCGTTTTGAAACACGCGCCACGTGTGTATCAACGGCAATCTCAGGAATTTTAAAGAGTTCTGCTCGTACTACGTTTGCTGTTTTTACACCAACTCCTGGCAATGTTAGCAAAGCTTCTTTTTCGCGGGGAACCTTACTATTATAGTTTTGCACTAATAGTCGGACTAGCTCATATACATGTTTTGCTTTATTGCGAAATAATCCTAAACTCTTAAAATATTGTTCGTAATCACTAATCGACAGGTTTAATAATTCTGGCAATGTTGTGTAATCTGCAAAAAGTTTCCTTGTAACAATATTAACTTGCTTATCTGTTGCTTGCGCACTTAGCACAACGGCAATTAAGAGCTCGTAGTCATGTTTATATAAAAGTTCTCCTTCTACATTAGGAAAAAGTTCATCAAAATAATGTAAAATACGTGTTAGTTTTTCGTTATTCATCAATTTGTTTTTTTACTTCATCAAGCGTTTGTTTAATGTTTTTGCGATACTTCGGATCTTGGGCACTGACACCTTCATGTTTATAGTCAACGGCGGTTGCAAGTTTTAAAAGTGCGCGATCAATTGCTTTTAGCGTGTACCGTTTTTTGTTAATGCTACTTTCCACTGCTTCAGTAATCATTTGTTTTGTATATCCGTATTCAAACCATTCTTTAATTGTTTGCAATTCAATTGGTGAAAGTGATCGACCAAACTGTTGTGTAATTAATACAAAAACTTGTTCAACTTCATTTGTATATTGCTCATCCGCAGAACTTTCTTTCGCATGTTCGTAGTCAAGCAAGAAATGTTGGCGCAGCTTTTCACGTAATGGATTTAGTGATGTAATCATCTTGCCGTTACGTGTTGTATATTCAAGTAAGCCTTTATTAACGAGTCGAACCATCGTTTCATCAATGATTTTTTGGTCGATTTGCGTTTGTAGATTTAAAATGTCTGGGGTGATAAAATCACTACCTTTTACAATTAAATGCTCAATGAAAAGTAAAACAACTAAGTCAGTTTCACTAATTCGTAATTCTTTATAATATTCAAGCAATAAGTAGCGAAAATCAAGCGCTTCGTTTCTAATCATTTATACTACCGCCTTTTTTAAATTGCGCGGTTTATCAACGTTGCGCCCTAATTTGATTGCGCTGAAATACGCTAAATACTGGGCAAAAACAGCAAAAGTAATAGGGCTATGATACCCTTTTACCGTTTTGACAATAAAGGAATCGCCTTCTTCGGCAAGTTCTTCACTAACACACGTAATAACATCAGCACCCCACTCTTTTAATTCGCGGATATTTTCGCGCATTGCCCGTGCAGTTGCGCTATCGCTAATAAAGACAATAATTGGTGTGCCTTTATCAATTAATGCAATTGGACCATGTTTAATTTCACCACCCGGGAATGCTTCAGCGTGAATATATGTCGTTTCTTTTAATTTTAACTGCGCTTCAAGTGCAATATCCGCAT
This sequence comes from uncultured Staphylococcaceae bacterium, assembly GCA_964635805.1. GTDB lineage: Bacteria > Bacillota_I > Bacilli_A > RFN20 > CAG-826 > UBA1361. The sequence goes on along the minus strand of CAZWRR010000042.1, from coordinate 5,918 downwards.
CAAAACCGCGACCTAAAAAATAAACATCTCGCTTCGTTGCAATTTTGTTTGCGATCTTTCTAATTTCTTCACGTCGACCAATAATATCTTCAACAACATCCGCAACACCGTCAAGATAAAGGACGGTGCGGAACTTATTAATTAAATACGCATAAAGTAATGTCAATACAGAGATTTGGGCAATGTATGCTTTTGTACTTGCAACACTTGTTTCCGTACCGGCATGAAGTAAAATTCGATAATCGCTTTCGCGATATAACGTTGAAACTTCGGTATTTGTAATTAATAATGTCGTGCCGTTATAGCGTTTAATCACTTTCATACAATCAATTAAGTCGCTTGTTTCACCTGATTGTGAAATTAAAACATATAGTGTTTCGCCTTCACCTTGATAAGGATAGTAAAACCATTCACTTGCAATATATACGTCAACTTGTTTGTTATAGTTCCGTAAATAACGTTGACCGATTAATGCAGAGTGATAACTTGTGCCTGCTGCTAAAAAGACAATATTATCTGCATTATTTATTTGTTCAACAATCTTCGGATTAAAACGGAACTGCCCACCATCAAAATAAGTATTAATTACACGACGAATTACACGCGGTGCTTCTTCTATTTCTTTAAGCATATAGTGCTTATATTCACCAAGTTCAAGTTCACCATTTATTTGTTTTAATTTGTCGTACTTTGCGTTAACAGAAACACCTTGTTCATCTAAAATCAGCACATTTCCATCTTGAATATAACCGTGTTCTAAATCTTTCAAATTATAAAATTCGTTCGCAATATCCGCTATTGCGGCGTATTCACTTGCAATCCAAATATCATGCTTGTTTTTACCAATAAGTAAATTTGATTTGTTTTTTGCAAAATATATTTTCGACAACTCGTGGGTTGATGAAAACACAAAAGAAAAATCACCTTCAAATGATTTTAACGCAACACGGATTGCGGGAATGCCTTCATTTGCTTTTAAAATTTCTTCTTCGAGTAAGTTAGCAAGTACTTCAACGGCTGAGTTTGTTTTAAATTTATAACCGCGACGAATTAATTGTTTCTTAACAGGCAAAATATTATCAATTAAACCGTTACAAACAACACTTACAACATTGTTTTGCGACACAATTGGATAAACATTTTCAACTACTTGTTGCGTGTATGTTGACCACCGTGTATGTGCCAAACCGCTATTTCCGTCGATTTCAGTCGGAATAACTGCACTTAATTCATCAACAGTACCAACAATGCGATAGGAGCCACAGCGTTCATTTGAAGCAAGACAAATTCCGGCTGAATCATACTTATCGTATTCTAAACGCTTTAAAACTTTCAATAATGTCTCTTTAATTTTTCCATCTTTTTTAAAACCAGCGACAATTCCACCCATACACTTCACCTCATTACTATTTTACACCATTGTGTAAAAAAATTATATTTCAAACCATACAAGTAATTTGTTAAATTTTGCAACATGTTCTTCGGCAACTTTTTGTTTTTCAAATAAAATTTTATCTGGATTAATCTTAGCTAATAAATGTTTATTTAAATTAATTGCCGTAACTAATGCTTTGTCAATTGTTAAATCAAGTTTTGCGCTAAACCGTAACGCACGAATAATCCGCAATGGATCTTCCGCAAGTCGTTCATTTGGATCGCCAATCATCCGTAATTTTTTATTGATTAAATCTTGCTCCCCGTTCGTAAAGTCGTAAAGATTTAACTTTTCATCAATGTAAAGTGCATTAATTGTAAAATCACGTCGCTGATAATCTTCGGCAATATTTTTTACAAACTTAATGTTTGCAGGATAACGGTGTTTAATATAACCTTGCTCTTTGCGAAACGTCGTAATTTCAAATTTGTATCCTTGTTTACGTAGCGATACTGTTCCATATTTTTTAAAAACGTAATTTGCGTCAGCTAAAAACGTTTCCATTTCTGCTGGTGTCGCATCTGTTGCACAATCAAATTCCTCAATTGGTTGTTTAAGTAAAAAATCACGGCTTGCGCCGCCGACAATGTAAAGAGCATGACCGTGTTTTCGAAATAATACGGCAAGCTCGATAAATAAGTTAATTTCGTTATTCATAGTTAAGAAAAAAGGGCGTTTGCCCTAAGTTTTAATTATTAATTTTGTCTTTTAATAGTTTAGATGGCCGAAAAACAAGTGTTTTTCCAGCAGGAATAATAATTTCCTTACCATCTTGGGGGTTAATCCCTTTTCGTTCCGCTCTAGTGCGGACACTAAATGTACCAAATCCAGTTAATTTAACTTCATCCCCTGTAACTAATGCGTTGATAATTTCATCAAAAACGGTATCGACAATTTGTTCTGTTGCCCGTTTAGATAAACCGACTTTGTCAGCGATTAGTGAAAACAGTTCCGCTTTATTCATAATATTCCTCCATATTCGTATATTTTAAATTTACCATATCTATATGGTTTTATCAATTACGTACTCGCTTAATCAATATTATTAACGTGTTTTTTAAAACTCTTCTTTGAGTGGACGTAGCATTATTTTGTTCACTTCATCACTGGGCCGTTTGTTTTTATAAAGGACATTATAAATTGCATTAATTATCGGTACATCAAGTTTTGCTAGTTTGGCAGTTTCAAAAAGTACTTTAGTTGTACGAATTCCTTCAACGGTCTTTGTGTTAGTTGCTAAAAATGTTTGTGCTTCATCGTTTTTTCCAATCGCATATCCTGCTTGAAAATTACGGGAATGCACACTATTGCACGTAACGATTAAATCACCGAGTCCAGTTAATCCTAAATACGTTTTTTCTTCCGCGCCAAAATGTGTGCCATAGCGTACCATCTCTGCTAATCCACGCGTAATTAAAGCAGCACGGGCGTTATCACCATAACCAAGTCCAGCTAAAATACCGCTTGCAATCGCAATCGCGTTTTTATAACTAACACCGAGTTCAGCACCAATTTCATCACTTTGTGTATACACACGAAAATAATCATTAGAAAACATCTGTTGCACTAATAGAGCATGTTTTTCACTTAAACTAGTTGCGCTAACGAGCGTTAATAAACGAATAACAACTTCTTCGGCATGGCTTGGGCCAATTAAACTTACAACTGCTTGTAATTTGTTTGGGCTAAATGCTTTACGTAATGTTGTGCTTAACCGTGCGTTCGTTTCAGGATCAAAACCTTTTGCGGTGTTAATAAGTAACACTTCTTTCGTGATATTTGCATTGATTTGTTCAGCAAGGGCACGAAGGGCAACGCTTGGAACTGCCAGCAAATAAATGTCGCTGTGCGCTAGCGCTTCCGCAAAGTCAGTTGTTGCTTTTATTGTTGGTGAAAGTTTTACTTCTTCACCAAAGAAAAATGTGTTACGGTGATTGTTATTTATGTCATTAACTTGTGCATCAACAATACCATACATTAACGGCTCATGATTATTATCACTAAGAACTTGGGCAAGTGCTGTACCCCATGTTCCTGTTCCAAAAATTGTTATTTTCATTTTTATTTTCTTTCTCTAAATATTAGACGCACTGGCGTTCCATCGAAATTAAACGCACTCCGAATTTGATTTTCTAAATAACGGCGGTAAGAAAAATGTAAATATTGGGGATTGTTAACGAAAAAGACAATCGTTGGTGGCTTAACACTAACTTGACTTACGTAATAAATTTTTAAACGGCCACCGTTATGTAGCGGCGCTTCATTGTAAACTTGAGCGCGATGAATTACTTCATTTAAAACAGTTGTTTCAATGCGTGTTCCATACGCTTTGTACACGTTGTTGATATGCGTAAATATCTCATTTATTCGCAATTTTGTAAGTGCAGAGACAAATACAATTGGTGCGTAATCAACAAATTTAAATTCATTACGAATTTTTTCACTGTACGCATAAATTGTTTTATCATCTTTTTCGATTGCATCCCATTTATTAACAACGATAACGATCGCTTTATCTTCATTAACAGCGTAGCCCACTACATGTTTGTCTTGATTACGAATGCCAGCTTCGGCATCGATCACAAACAAAACTACATCGGCACGTTCAATTGCTCCAAACGCACGAATCGCTGCGTATTTATCAACGCTTTCATATATTTTACCGCGCTTCTTAAGTCCCGCAGTATCAATTACGACGTAGTCCGTTCCTTCACGTGTAAATGATGTATCAATTGCATCACGCGTTGTACCTTCGATATTTGTTACAATGACGCGTTCACGCGCTAAAAGTGCGTTAACTACGCTTGATTTACCAACATTAGGCTGCCCAATTACGCAAAAAGAAATAGCGGTTTCATCATGATCTTTCGTTGCTTCTGGTAATACTTTAATTACTTCATCAAGCAAATCACCAATACCAATTCCGTGTTCCCCACTTACGCTAAGTGGCTCACCTAAACCTAAACTATAAAAATCGTGTTTCAAATGTTCATGTTCAAGGCCATCAACTTTATTAACAGCTAAAATAACGGGTTTGCTTGCTGTGTAAAGTAGGCGCGCAATTTCTCGGTCATCATGCGTTACACCAACTTGACCGTCACCAACATAAATGATGACGTCTGCTTCTTCAATCGCGATTTCAACTTGGGCGCGGATTTGCATTTGAAAAAGTGATTTTTCAAGTTCAATACCCCCGGTATCAATTAAATTGAAACTACGCGTTAACCACTCGCCACGCGCATAAAGACGGTCACGCGTTACGCCCCGTTCATCGTGGATAATCGCGAGCCTTTCACCGATTATTCGATTAAAAATCGTTGATTTGCCCGCATTTGGTGTGCCAACAATCGCAACAACCGGTAACGCCATTAGTTTGCCCCTAACTTTTCATTAACGATATTAATAATAAGTCTGACAACTTGTTCAATTGACATTTCATCTGTATCAACTTCAATTGCTCCTTCTGCCTTTACAAGTGGCGCAGCAGCACGATTTGAATCAATATGATCACGCATTGCAATTTCTTTTTCGATTTCATCGAGTGAAGTTTTAATGTTTTTCTCAACGTTTTCTAAATAACGGCGATATGCCCGCACTTTAACACTTGCGGTTTGGAAAATTTTCACTTCGGCGTTTGGTAACACGTAACTACCAATATCGCGTCCATCCATTACAACATTGTCGTTATCAGCCATTTTCCGCTGTTCATAGGTGAGTGCTTCACGAATTTTAGCGTATGAAGCGATGTAACTTACATTACCGGAAACGTGCGGTTCACGAATTGCGCGTGTAACGTCGTGTTCATTTACAAAAACTTCCGCTTTGTTAGTAAGACGTACCGTAACTTCAGGGATAAGTTTATTACACGCCTCTTCATCTTGAGGGTCAACGTTTTTATGCAATACATACCATGTAAAAGCTCGATACATTGCTCCCGTATCAATATAAACAAAATTAAAATGACTAGCGACTTGTTTCGCTATCGTTGATTTTCCTGCAGCAGCAGGTCCATCGATTGCTATTGCGATTTTTTTCATTCTACGCTCTCCTTATCATTAAGAAAACAATTAAACTAATGAAGACTAATAATAACGTAATTCCAATGATTTTGCCAATTTTGAAATCATAATCACTGCTGCTTTGCTCTTTGTTTTTGTGCGTTTGCTCATATTCTTGAATAAGTTCGGCACTGCCGCGCTTTCTTGAAGCAAGTGGTAATGTTTTCGTTACTTTTACTTCGCTTGCTTGTGCGGGTGCATTCTTTTCAATAGGCTTTGCAACATCAAATTTCATCGTTTTTATTTCATGACGATACTTTGCCCAATACTCTTTCCGCGTTAAATTACGTCTTTTTCGTTTCATACTGTATTTATAATAATATAAATAACATTAAAAAACATTGATTTGTCTTTTTTCTTATATTTTCTTCTAGTAACAGTTGAGCAATTAAATCTAAATAAATGATTGTTTTGTGATGTTGTTA
>CAZWRR010000041.1:0-7821 GCA_964635805.1 uncultured Staphylococcaceae bacterium | reverse complement strand
ATTGTTTTGTAACTTTTACTATTTCATGTATCGCACAAACGCACATTTGTACATAATACGATACATTGTTTAATTTAATAAATTAAAAATACATGTAGTTTATCTTGTGTTTAATTGCTATTTACGCAATAATGCTATATACTTTCAAAGAAACAAGTTGAGGTGAAATATGTCAAAACGAAAATATAAAACAAGTGCAACAAAGCAAAAAGTTAAACGTGAACCAAATCTGCGCTTTCGTGCTTTTTTAAGTTCACTCGTTAATAATCGCGCTGCTTATGAAAGCGGACGCAAAGAAAAATGGTGGATCGCAGCAATTTTATTTTTAGCCAGTGTTCTTTTAGCAACTGTGCCGACACCAATCCAATCAAGCAAAATAAAGGGCAGTGATATTTTTAGTGGTTCACTTTATCATACCGATACCGGCTTACGTAAATTTGGTGAAGCTCTTGTCGAAGAAGATGTTGATATTACGGTCAAAGAAGTTGACGGACGACATCAGTTCGTCGCAAACGATTTCACGAAAATTACCGGTGATAACGTATTTACACTTAAAAACAATACAGACGGTGTCGATGTTGACGTTCCTTACTTCTCTTATTCAGAGCAACGCCAAATTGGCGCAACAATGGAAGATTTTGAATACTTGCGGGTTTATTATATTGATGATACTTCGTCATTTTATTCAGGGCGTTATACGCTAAGTACTGAACAATATTTAGCGACCACTTTATATAACTTATCCAGCACGATTAATAAAGAAGACATTACAAGCCATTATATTATTGGCCGTGACATGATTTATATTCGTCTTTATAATCCAAAAGCAATTATCGATGCCGGTGCGGAAAACGTCCCCGTTGTTATGGAGCGCGTTGGTTACGTATCTGCATTACAACTTGATTTAAATATTCGTGATTTTACAATAAAAGATATTGCCGGTAACCAAATTAGTGAAAGTGATTTCGATTACTTAACAAAACACTTAGAAAACTGGGAAAACTTAATTGACATTTCGTTTAAACCTGTACGTAATGAAGAACTCTGGCGCACGACAGCGTTCAACTTAGTGATTTTTACCGTCATTAGTTTAGTAATGGGTGTTATTGTTTATATAACAACCCGTGGCAAAAACAATCCAAACCGCGACTTAAAGTTTGGCGAATCATTTAAAGTCGCAATGTGGCTCTTACCGTCACCTGCGCTTATTACGCTCATTGTTGGTTTCTTTGTACCGCTACAATGGGTCCAAACAATTTATGTTATGGCACTTGGATTACGTAGTGTTTGGTTAACGATGCGTACACTTAATCCGTATGTAGCGGAATAACATTAGTTACTTTTTACAATATAATTTAAGAGAGCAAGCGTAATATCATGCTTGCTTTTTTTATTAATTGCAACAGTGCGCATGTTTGAATTTACTTCAATAACATACGGTGTATTGTTTTCATCCAAAACAATATCAACGCCGGCAAAATGCGCACCAACTGCTCTTTTAGCTGCAAGCGCAATTTTAGTAAAAGGTGCATCATCAACAATCGTAAACGAGCCCCCTTGATTAATATTACTGCGGAAGTCCGCCTTATTAACGCGGCGCGCTGTTGCAATAACTTCTTCACCAATCACGTTTACACGATAATCGAGACCAAACTCTTTTGTAATGTATTGTTGGGCCATAAGTTTAAACGTACCGTTAGCTTTAATAATTGTTTTTGCTTCTTCTTCGTTTTGCGCTAAAAATACTTGATCACCGAACGAACCGTGGCGGTGTTTCAAAACAAGCGGAAAACCAAGTGCGAGTAATTGGTCTTTATATGTTTCGTAGTGTGCAAAAATGTTTCCATAAAATATTTCCGGGAATACAAAATAACGTGGTTGACGTACGCTATGCTGTTCAAGCGCAAGAGCGGTTAATGCTTTATCGTCACACACAAAAATAGCGTCAATATCGTTATAAACTTTAATACCATGCATTGCAATTTTTTTAGCTAAATAAATATCTTTATCCCAAAACAAACAAACATCAACGTCATTATTTTGAATATACGGAAGTACATTAGCAGCAGAAACGTGCGTAAGTGTTAAATCCTCAATAAGTTTGCTTTTTATAAGAAATTCATCAATCTGCGCGTTAAATTTCGGTGTGTCCAAGCTTAAATTGCTAACAACAATTGCTTTAATCGCCATAATCACTCCCACGTGAATTATCATCAACTAATAAATCAAAATGATGAATCAACTCATCAATTTCAATTAATGTATATTTTGTATCTTTTAAGACGGGATTTGTAATGTCGCGTGTAAATATCGTAAATGTGTGCTTCTTCGTTAACTCGAGCATGTATTCCACTAATTTTGTCAAATAGTCGGGATAACGCTCGAATAACCGTGTAAGTTGAGTATAAAACCACGGTTCAATATAAAAATGACCGCTCTCTACTATATAACCACGCGCAAATGTTGTTGCGCTTTCCTTTATACGTTCTAACGCGGCAAATTCACTATAATCCCACGTTGGTACAATATTTGAATAATCAAATTGTTCGTAATTTTCACTCATAATTATTTACTCCTTTTATTTGTGATATGTTTCGTTGTTTTTAATTTTAAAAGCCCGAAATAGTTGTTCTAAAAGTATGAGGCGAAACATTTCATGAGGAAATGTTAGTGCACTAAAACTAATGTTTGCGTGTGCGCGTTTATATACTTCTTTGCTAAGCCCGTATGAGCTGCCAACAATAAAATTAACGGTTGCATTACCTTTTACGAAGTATTCACTTAAGTTGTCGCTAAACGTAGGCGAGTCAACACTCTTTCCGTGTGGTGCAAGCGCAACGACATAATCACGTTCATTAATATGTCGAAAAATATAAGATGCTTCGTGCGTTAGTGCAGCTTTTATATCACTCTCGTTATGTTTTAAAGGTAGCGGGATTTCTTTCACCTCAAGCACATTTACCTTTACGTATTTACGCAGCCGTTTTATGTACATATTACATAAATTAAGTAAATTTTGATCACGCATTTTGCCAACTGCAATTATATTAATGACCATTGCTCGCTCCGTTAATCGGGTGATGTTGGTTGGCAACTTTAAGCACAACTTTTTCGCTAATACGGTATTTTTTGAAAATATCCTGAAATGTTTTTATAGCTGTCTCCGGCGTGTTTGCTTCTTCACTTAAATGCGCTAAAATAACTTCTTTTGTATTGCTGCCGATAACTTCGGCAACGTAATGGGCACTTTCTTCATTCGAAAGATGACCACTATCACCTAAAATACGTTGTTTAAGGGGGAAAGGCCGGTTTGTTGCTAGAAGCATCTCAACATTATGATTTGCTTCTATAATATAAATGTCCGCATTTTTCATATACCGTAGATTACGACTACTAATGTAACCAGTATCTGTCATTAAAACAATTTTTTGTGTATCTACTTCAATTACATAACCAACCGAGTTTACCGCATCATGACTTGTGGGGAGCGCAGTTATCTTAAGTTCATTAATAAAAAAAGGCTCATAGTTATTAACTGGCGTGAAAGACGCACCATTTGGTAAAACACCCGGTGGCGCATAAAGCTTGTCTGGGGTAATACTTGCATAATTAGCGTTTAAATGGTCGCTATGACTATGTGTAAAAAGTGTTGCGTTAATATTTTTACTTTCTAACGCAAAAAGGGTAAGTCGTGCATTAAATTGCTTTAACGACAACCCCATATCAATTAGTATTTTCGTTTGTGGTCCTTTAATAACCGTCGCGTTACCTTTTGAACCACTAGCTAAAATAAAATATTTCATTATCCTTGGCCACGTTCTAAGTGGCTTTTTTGTAAGCTTTTTACAATTGCAAGTGTTGGTAAGTCTAAGTCAGCAAATTTTGAGATCGCTTTAAAGAACATTAAAATAAATATTCCATCTTCACCATTACGGTTTTTCGCAACGTTAATGTCGACAAGAGAAGGTGAAAGTTTTTTGTTTTTTTCGTTAATTGAACTTTCATAAAAGTTGCCGTACACAGCGTTTTGTGGCTTAATTTGATTTAAGCCAATGTAATAGTCTTCGCGATACATTAAAAGGACAACGTCCGCGTCTTGTTCAATACTGCCTGATTCACGTAAATCGCTTAATGTTGGCCGCTTGTTTTCGCGGGCATCAACAGCACGTGAAAGTTGCGAAAGTGCGACAACGGCGATGTCAAGTTCGCGCGCAAGTTCTTTGAGTGAACGAGCAATTTCCGAAACTTCTAATTGGCGGTTTTCGTGGCGTTTTGTTGAAGTGATTAACCCAATATAGTCGACGAAAATAGCCGCCAAGTTATCGTGTTCACGCTTTAATTTACGTGCTTTCATCATTAAGTCATTTAAGGAAATGCTCGCAGTGTCATCAATAAAAAGTGGTACTTGACGCATGTAATCAAGCGCATGGTTAATTAGCCCACGATCAACGTGCGATATTTTGTTTGTAAGAATACTTTTGTGATCAACACGCGACTGCGCACTAAGCATCCGCATCATTAATTGTTTTGCGCCCATTTCTAAGGAGAAGAAACCAACAGCTTTTTTCGTTTTATCAGCGACATTATACGCCATATTAAGGGCGAACGCCGTTTTACCAACAGCAGGTCGCGCAGCGATAATAACGAGGTTGCCCGGTTGCAAACCGTGGGTAATTTGATTAAATTCAAAGAACCCCGTGTCATGGCCAGTAAGTTGGCCGCTGCCCGATTCTTTCATCTTTTGGAAATGTTCTTGTAGTTCTTCACTAATAACATCCATACTACGGAAATCAAGAATACGCCGTTCTTCGGCAACTTTCGTAATATCACGACTAAAATCACCGACAAAGTCATTATAGTCCCCAATTGTTGTTGTTTTATAACGGTTTGTGTAATCATCAATTAGTTTTAAAGTGCGACGCATAAGCACTAAATCCTGAAGTTGTCGGGCGTAGTCTTTAATTGCACTAAATGTAATGGCACCATCCGTAATAGAAGTTAAATAATCAAGTCCTCCCACAATTTCGTCAAGTTTGTTTTTCTTGAGTTCTTGATACACAGTAACAATATCAACATCAACTTGCGCGTCATAAAGTGTGCGTATTGCATTAAAAATAGCGCGGTGATTATTATTAATGTTTGGAAAATGTTCACTAGTTAAAAGATGGAGACCTGTTTCAAGCGCATCGCGATCATTAAGCATTAACCCTAAGACCGTTTGTTCGACAACGCTGTTTTCAGGAATAACAATACTTTTATCAAAAAGTGAAAATGGTTCGTTATGTTTAAGCATTATTCCTCCTTTTTAACGACAAGTGCGTTTACTTTTGCAACTATATGGTTATATAGCTCGATTTGTAAAACGGCACTGCCAACACTGTTTAGTGGTGTGAAATTAATTAATTGTTTCCGATCTAAACTAAGATTTAAATCTTCATTTATTTTATCAATTACTTTTTTGGCACTAATCGCCCCAAAAGCTTTACCGCTTTCACCAATTGCTAAATCAAAGGAAACTGTGTGGCTTTGTAGTTTAGCTTTAAGAAGATTTGCATCTTTAATATTTTCTTCATGTTTCTTTTGTGTTTGTTTTTGTGCGGCAACTAAGCGTGATTTACTTTCTGGTGTATGCATAACTGCGAGTTTGCGAGGAATGAGGAAATTAGCGGCGTAGCCGGGGCTAACATCAACAATATCATCTTTTTTGCCAACGTTTTTCACATCTTTTAATAAAATAACTTTCATCATTGCCTCCTATTTTGACCGCGCTGCGTTAATATTATGTTCAATTACATCGACAACTGCTTCTTGCGCTTCTTTTAACGTTTTTTCATTTATAACGGCTGCTGCACTTGCTTGGTGACCACCACCGCCAAGTTTTTCGGCTAAATATTGCACATTAATTGTGCCGTCGCTACGTGCACTCATTTTCACGACTTCGGGTGCGGTATATCCTATTGTAAACACTGCATTAATGCCTTTAATACGCATCATTTGATTTGCAGCTTTTGCAAGCGTCTCTGGCGTTACGATATCTTTTTCGCCCGCCTTTAAAACGACGACGCCAGGTTGAATAATTTCATTACTCGCTAAAATCTTTGTAATGAGTGTGTATTCTTCAAATTCATCTTTTAATAAATCATCCGCAACACTAACATCTGCGCCAGCATCTTCTAAAATCATACTTGCAAAAAATGTACGGGATCCAGTTGTGTTACTACGGAAGTAATTACTATCTAAATAAATGCCGGCGAGCATCATTGTTGCGGTTTTTTCGGTAAGTGAAAAGTTTGTTGTGTTACCGTAATACATCATTTCCGTAATAATTTCACTCGTACTTGATGCTGCGGTTTCAATGTAGTCATATACACGTGTATCAATAAACTCCTCGGTACGCCGATGATGATCAATTACAATAATATTATCAATGCGCTCAATTAACTGTGGACTAAGTGTGATGGATGGGCGAGAAACATCAACAACGATTAATAATGTTTGCGAGTTAATTAAGCTTTCTGCACCTTTTTCTTCTTCGAGTTGTTCTGGTGTAATAAAATACTGATCAATTTCTTTTTCGCTAAATAGTTGCTCTAATGCTGCCCGTGTTTTGCTTTCCGTTTTATCTAAGTCATAAATTATGCGCGCCGGAACATATTTTGTTGATGCACCTTTTTGTTTAGTTTTAATATAGTCTGCTAATTCTTTCATCCCCAGCGAAGCGCCGAGTGCATCCAAGTCGGTTTGTGTGTGGGACATAATAAGCACGTTTTTCGCATCACGGATGTAACGGAAAATCGTATCAGCATAAAGCCGTATCGATGTGCGGTTGCGGCGTTCTGATTGGGAACTTGCGCCGCCAATGTATTCGGTCTCCGCGCCGTGGGTCGCGATAACAACTTGGTCACCGCCGCGTGCAAGCGCGGTGTCAAGTGCGTCAACAACAAGTTCATTTAGTTTCATAACATCAGGGAAATTATGGGCAATTGCCATTGAAATCGTTGTTTTAAAATCAAGTAAGTCTGTTTTTTCACGCACACTTTGCAACAATGAAAAATTATCAGCATACATTTCATCAAGCGCTTGTTTTGTCATGATAACGATAAAGCCGTCATCGCGATACTGCTTCACTAATGCACCAAATGCGCGGCAATAATCAAAAATTTCACTAATTACTGTACTAATGACGGGATTAATAATTTCATGACGCGCAATAATTTCGTTGTAGTTATCAATTGTAATTAGACCAAGCGCAGGTGCGTTTGCTTGTGATGTTTCAAAAAGATATTCAAATTCTGTATTGTCACGAAACAAAAAGAGCCCTGCTTTACTTAAGTATTTAACTTCATAGTTCCGCGCTTCAATCTCTAATTTAAGAATTGACTCTTCCTCATCATAAAGCGTTTCCGAAAGTTCAACAAGTCGCATTAATTCTGGTTTCCACGTTAAAATGTTTTTATCAATAATGTGTAGGCGGCGTTCTTTAAAAAGTTCACTTGCCCAAATAATATTAAAATCACGATCAACAAGGACAATACCAATTGCCCCAAAATTATAAACTTCACCAACATCACCACCAAGCAGTGTTAGTGATGATAAATTTTCTTTAGCGCGTTCACGCATAATAATTGTTGCTTGAATCCAACTGAAAACAACGTTAAAAATAATAAAAATAAAAGCAATGCCATAAATTGTCGTTTTTGTTAAGTTATCTTTAAAACTAAACACATTTAAAAAGTAAAATAGTGTTAGTAATATGACAAGCAAAAGTTGAACAATTGTTATAACTAAGATTCTTTTCCGTAAGTTTGCCAGTGCTTTAAC
>CAZWRR010000040.1:0-8083 GCA_964635805.1 uncultured Staphylococcaceae bacterium | reverse complement strand
ATTAGACGAAGAGCAAGGCACCAGCGACCGACAGCACAGGGGACAGCATAGGGGAGGACAGCAAGCACCTTGACAGCTATATATAGGGACAACGGGTTGAGCCTTTCAAGTGGTCTGACAGTGAGCCGGGCAGTCTGCCGACACCTATATAGTATATATATAGGCAGCGGACCTAAAGCCAGCACCGGGCAATCTGAGCAGGTACGCCACAGCAAGGCAAGAGGGCCATATATACATACAAAAATATAAGATGCAGATATAGGAGGGTATACACATGACACAGGCAAAGATGATGGTAAACCGGCGACAGGATGAGGTAGAGATGATCAGTAGAGAGCTAAAAAAACAGCGCGATTTTGTCAGCAGACTTGAGGCAGACTTGACAGGCACGATCAAAAGCCTGACCTACTGGCAGAAAGTTTACAGCGAAGAGCAAGAGCAGTCAATCAGAGGCCTTGCTCATGCTATCGAATCGCTAACAGCCAGCAAAGGAGGCTAACCATGGATTTAAGAACAGGAACATACGTTGACAGGCTGACAGGGCACAAATACACAGGCTGGCAGCTTTGGCAGGTATATATCAAGCTACTTGACAGCAGCGACAGCAACGCTTTGATCATGGACACAACGTTTGCAGATTTTCTTGATGATGACTTCGATTTAATTTAGGAGGTATAGACATGAGCAAAGTCTATCAGATAGTGACAGATGAGATCTTGAAGCAACTGGATGCTGGGGTCATCCCTTGGCGCAGGCCATGGCGTACGGAAGGGGCTGCCATGAATTACGTTAGCAGACGTGAGTATACAGGTATCAACCGCTTGCTGCTTGCTGGTGGCGAATATCTGACCTTTAACCAGGTCAAAGAGCTTGGCGGAACAGTCAAGAAGGGTAGCAAGGCCAGCAAGGTTGTTTTCTTCAAGACTTTAGAGGTTAAAGAGGACAAGAACGATCCAGACGAAGATAGTAAAAGAATTCCCTTTATGAGATACTACAACGTTTTTGGGTTGCACCAAGTGGAAGGTATAGAGTCAAAGATAGAACCGCAAGAGCCTTATATGCATGACCCGATTGAAGGGGCAGAAACTATCATGCAGGACTATATCAGCAGAGAGGGCATCAAACTAGTTTTTGATGACCCTAACAGAGCATTTTATAGGCCGTCTGAGGACATGATAAATTTGCCGGAGCTGGGCCAGTATGAGGTTAAGGAAGAGTATTACAGCACAGCTTTTCACGAAATGGCACACAGCACAGGCCACAAAGCCCGCTGCAGCAGGGGGCTTGAGAGCATGGCAGGTTTTGGCAGCATGTCATATAGCAAGGAAGAGCTAACCGCTGAGATTGCCAGTGCTTATCTGGCAGAGTTTGCAGGCCTTGACCTTGCCAAAACAATCGGGAACACAGCAGCATATATTGACAATTGGGCAAGGGCATTAAAAGCTGATCCCAAGTTGATAGTGCAAGGCGCAGCTGCAAGCGAAAAGGCTTGCAGCTATATACTGGGCAGAGAGTAGCCACAGCACAGAGCCGGGCCGGGGCGGCCAATCCCCGGCAGAGAGAGGTAGAAAATGAAACCGATTATAGTAAATGCAAACAATGCTGAGAAGATAAAAGAGGTTATAGACCAGGCCCAGAGCCGGGCAAGGGAAAGAATCATTGTTGTTGAGGACGTATTTGCTGCTTGCAGGTACATGTCAAGCAAGATCAACGACAGCTGGAATGTGAGCAAGGTTGCGCTTGAGGGCACAGCAGTTAGCATTGACCTGCACGCTAGGAACTTTCCAAATGCCTATAATGGGCAGCCGGAAAGCACACATTTTAACTTGGTCTACAAGCTGGGCCAGTGGCGATTAACAGCAGTTTTCAGGCATTATGTCCGGAGAGAGGGGCATATATACGACTTTGATTTTAGCGACAGCGCAAAGGATGCAATCTTTGCCAACGCCAAGAAGATGAAGTTTTAGGAGGTGCTGCCTATGCTTTGATCTGACTTGCGCCAGATGAAAACACACCAGGATACTAGCCCGGGCAGTAGCGCAAGCTGCCCGGGTGCTAAATAAATAAGGAGGATTATATAAAATGGGCATACGTGAGAAAATGGAGCTTGTCAGGCGAGAGCTGGACAAGTCAAGATATAAAGTACAGGGGCGGAGTAAAATAACAAGGGCCGATATTATGAGGTATCTTGTCGCTGCCGAGTCTGGCGAGTGGCAAGAAGTGCACAGCAGCAGACTATATAACGCATACAGCCGGGATTATGTAAGGCTGGCTGAAGCTGTAGCAGCAGCACAGGGGGCACAGCATGACACAGTTTGAAATGATAACCAGAATTAAAGCAGCCGGGATTACGTACCCGGCAGACATCAAGGCTATACTGGCCGAGATGATCGAAATTGAACAGGAAAGGGAGAAAAACAATTAAAAGAGGGCCACCTTCCGGGGTGGCTCTTTTTTTATGTCCTTTTTTAGTCATCCTGGTCCTGGTCCACAGGATAGACAGCAGGGGGCTGGTCCTGGTCATCATCAGAGCCAGCCGAGCGCATCCCTATACGCTGGTCTATCTCCTTACCGTCAAGCGTTATATTGATCTGCACAGCAGCAGCAGGGGGCGGAGGGGCGTTATCCCGGTATTCTGTTTTATGTGCCTTAATAAAAAACATCCTCTCAATGCTGGCCTTGGGGTCAGTGGTAACTATCTGGGCAGTCAGCAGCTCAGCATCATCCGCCAGGCTGGATAGAATAAGCTGATACGCATCCGCAAAGTCCGTTGATTGTTTTTTCCAAACCGCCGGGCGAGATTTGGGGATTGATAGCACCTTGCAGGCATGATTGAGTAAAAATCCATTATCCAGCAGGAACAGAAAAAGGAACTGCTCAGGCATCAATGCCAAGGGTTGCAGGGGCTTGTCCTTGGCCTTATCGTGCCGGGGCAGGTCATATATCATCAAGTCCGGGGCAATGGCCACTAGATCAGCTTGCAGGTGGTCTGGCACACCACGCAGAGCCGAGGCGTCTAGTATATCCTTGAGCTTATAGCTGGCCTGGGTCTGTAGGTCATGCAGGACAGTCAGCGCATCTATAGCAGCTGGCACTAGTCCGCTGCTGGCCTGGCCTTGTCCTGGGGCTGGCCCTATCTGGCCGGGCTTGCCTTTTGTTTTGAGGAGATCATCCAGATCATCAAAGCTATCTATATCCATACAACTATACCTCTCTTATGGGGCTATTATAGCATATATATATTAGGCTGGCAGACTGTAGCGACTGGACAGCGAGACTATTTTAACAGCACAAACTTGCTGCAAAATCTAATATGTTAACAGTTTGTTCATACTTTTCTGGTAAGATTGAGTCAGGAACTAGATTTTAGGAGGTTTACAGTCATGAAAACGAACAGGCGAACAATCAAGATCAAGAGGGGCATAATTGCCATGTTAAGCAGGAAGCGCAAGCCGACATATCGGCTAAAGAGGGTGGACATTAAGCGCATACCGCTAACCAGAATAGGCAGCCAGCGCATACCAGCTGGCCCGGGCTTGAAGTTTAATGAATTTATCGACAAGCATATGATAGTTGGGTGAGGGGTGATAAGAGTGTTTGAATATTTTAAGGCGTTGCAGGAAACAGGGAAGGAAGTAACCATAACAACCACTGAGCAGGAGGGCGCTTTTAGAGACTGTACGATAAAAACAGTGCTGCCGGATTGCATTATCATTAAAACCAAGTCAGAGGCGGCCTATTTGATTGCCATGAGCCACATAATTGATGTGTATCTGGGTGATGCCCATGATTAGACTGCCAGCAGGGGAGTATCTAACCGTCCAGGAGTATGCCGACATGACTGGCCGGACAAAACAGGCGATATATGCAGCGATTAGACAGAAAAGGTTGAAGTTTTACAGGCTGGACAAGACCTATATCATCCCTGCCACAGCCTTGATCACAGACAACCGGATAACAACAGGGCGATATATCGGGATTAGCAGGTTTCGCAAAGACTTAGACGTTGAGGAACTGGCGAAAAAGAGAGGATTATTAACATAATCATATTGTGCAATTTAGTACAATCATGTATAATGAGTATTAAAGAGGTGATTAAAAATGGAGTTAAAACTGCAATCGCTGAAGCTTAGAAACTTCAAAATTCACAAAGATTTTACGCTACAGTTAGACGGTCGCAATGCCGACATATACGGTGACAACCAAGTCGGCAAGACCACGCTTTATGACGCTTTTTTATGGCTGCTCTTTGATAAGAACTCAGAGGGTAAGACTGGTTTTAGCGTTAAGCCTATCAATGTAGATAGGCCAGAGGTCGAGGTTGAGGCTGTCCTGCTTGTGGATGGCAAAGAGGTCACGCTCAAGAAGCTGCTGACCGAGAAATGGACTAAAAAGCGAGGCAGCAGGGAAGAGAGCTTCACTGGCCACGAAACAAAGTGCTTTCTCAATGGGCTGGAAGTTAAGGCCAGCGAGTACAAGGCATATCTGGCCACACTGACAAGCGAGGATGTTTTCCGCAGGCTGACTTCTGCTGCTTTTTTCTTGTCGCTTAAAAAACAGGACATGAGGTCCTTGCTGGTCCAGATGGCTGGCGAGGACGAAGAGGTAGGCGAGAACCCAAAGTATGCCGAGCTGCTGTCCTGGCTGGCTGACAAAGGCTTTACGGTCGAAGAGGGTATAAAGTATAGCAAACAGCAGCTTAGTACCTTAAACGCAGAGCAGAAGGGCCTAGGGGGCAGGATTGACGAGGTGCAGCGAGCTATGCCGGACGAGCCGGAGGCTGGCTGGGATAAGGTTGAGGAGGGGCTTGCTACTGCCCGGAATAACATTACCAAGATAGACGAGCAGATCGGCAGCCAGCACCTAGCTATGCTTGAGGTCCAGAAAACACAAGGCGAGATAGCCACACTGGAAAACAGCATACGCAATTACAGACTTGATCTACTGGAAGAAGCTAACCAGGCTGGCAGGCAGGCCCGGCACACGCTACAGGCCACTAAGAACCTGCTGATAGACCAAGAGGGTTCCCTGAGCCGGACAGACAGGCAGATAGCCAATGCTGAGAGCGAGCTAAAGGCGCAGGCTGAGCAGCTGGCCAAACTCAAAAAACAATATCAAACAGTTATGGTGTCGGCCAAGAGAGAGGCCGAAACAGAGTACCAAGAGCCGGACGGTGGCACACTTGTTTGTGAGCTATGTTTCCAGACCTTGCCTCCAGATCAAATAGAAGATCATCAGGCCCGGCACAAGAAATTGTTTGAGGACAAGATAGCTGCAAGACTGGCCGAGCTGGAAAAGGTCAAGAACGAGGTTCTGTCAGATGCACACAAGGTTAAGTCTGCTGGCGAGGCAACAAAGGCCACGCTGGAAGAACTAAGGGCAGCCAAGACTACATCCGAGAATGAGATCGCTTTGATCAAGAAAGCGATTGCCGAGCAGGAAGCTAAGATCGAAAACATACCTGTCTCAGACGAAATAGACCTGTCTGGTGACAAGGAATATCAAGGTATGCTGCAAAGGCTTGATACCCTAAAGGGGCAGCTGGTCCAGCCGGAAGATCGCAGCCAGGAGCTTAAAGAACAAAAGGAAAAGATGATGGCATATGTTGAGCGGTTTATGCAGCTGCTGAACGGTAGATCGGAGATAGAGCGAGGGCTGGCCCGGATTAAAGAGCTGACAGACCGAGGGCAAGAGATTACAGCTTTGATCGCTGTAGAGCAACAGCGCATAGCATCTTGCGAGGATTACATCAAGGCCCGGGCCGAGCAGCTGACGGACAAGATCAATTCAATGTTTACAATGGTAAGCTTCAGGCTATTTGAAACACAGATCAACGGTGCTGTAGCAGACGATTGCACACCAATGGTAAAAAACAAGAACGGTGAGTTTGTGGACATGATGAAAGATGGCAGCAACTCTGAGCGTATCAGGGGCGGTCTGGATATCGTCAATGTTATGCAGCAGCACGAGGGCATGACAGTGCCTGTATTTGTGGACAATGCCGAGGCAGCAACATGGCTAACACCTATGGCCTGCCAGATTATCAGGCTTGTTGTATCGGCAGAGGACAAAAAACTGAGGGTAGAAACAGGAGGGGAAGTGGAAACAAAAAAGGAGACCAAGAAGAAAGCGACAGCTGCCAAGGCTAAGGCTGAGGACACGCCAGCATCAACCCCGGCCAAGGCCGAGGACCAGATCAATCTGGATGATCTGTTTAACATGGAGGATTTTGGATAATGAAAGGCATGAGCAAGGCTTTAGAAGATTATTATGACAAGTTAGAAAAACAGATTGGTGCAAGCAAGGGAACTAAGCCAGTCGGTAAACTTGCCATGGTTGTTAATAAGCCATGGGAAAGTGGCATTTGGGGATCCTATCACAGAATAAAGAAAAAAGAGATTGCCCGACTGGCAGGATGTGCGGGAATAGCAAAGCCAATGCTTGAGGGAAACTTTTCAAGCTTTCAATACGAAGGTCGTTTCTTCAGCATACACAACAGTTTGCTTGTTGACCGTTATGGTAAGTCTCTTGACAAGCGTAAGGCTTTTGTCAGCAAGTGGGCAATCGCTTATGTCACTTACGCTAAAGCTTTTGTAGAAAAAACGCTAGCAGAGAAAATGCTTATCGACCGAGACTACATAGAAATATACCAAGACGAAGAGCAAAGACACACAGAGGGATGGCTGTATGCTTATTGCGCTACCGGATATGCATCCGTGCGCCAGCATACACTGTACAAGAAGAGGGAAACATTCTGTCACCCTAATGACGAGTGGAACGCTGACATAGGCAAAATGGTGGTGCTATGTCATTTGTATGACATAGAGCTACCAAAGTGGGTATATAACAAGGAGGAAAAGTAACATGGCAAAAGAAGTAGCAAAGACTCAGCCAGCAACAATGGCCGAGTATGTAACCAGCATCAGCACACAGGTTATGAACGACCTGAACAAGCGCAAGGCATCAGGGCTGATTGTCCCGAAGAATTACGCTCCGGCCAATGCGCTGGCAGCAGCACTGTTCAAAATTCAGGAAACAGTAGACAGGGATAAGCGAGCAGCATTGTCTGTTTGCACCCCCGACAGCGTTAAACAGGCACTGACGGAGATGCTTGTTAAAGGGCTGGACCCCAACAAGACACAATGCTATTTTATCGTGTACGGTAAAAAGCTGACCTGCTTTGAGTCTTACTTTGGACTGGTCCACAGGGCCAAGATCGCAGACCCCAATATCAAAGAGATTTACAGCGAGATCGTGTATGCCAAGGACAAGTTTGCCTACACTCTCAAAAGGGGTGCCAAACAGATCACAATGCACGAGCAGGACCCGGACAATATCGACCTGAAAGATATCAAGGGTGCATATGCTGTAATCGCCTACAAGGACGATACAGAGATTGCCGAGTACATGAGCTGGGCGCAGATACTGGGGTCCTGGTCTAAGAGCCAGACCAAAGGCAACAGCGACACGCACAAGGTGTTTGCTGATCAGATGGCGCAGCGGACAGTCTTGAAAAGGCTGGTCAAGTCCGTTGTGAATACCAGTGATGACAGCGTATTGCTGGCTGACGTGGATTATGCAGACGAACAAGCAGATGCCCAAGAAGCCACAGAATACATTGATGTTACACCGCCGGAGGAAGATATCCGGCACCAGCCTGAACCAGAGCCACAGGCTGAACCACAGCAGCAAGAGCAGCAGCCAGCAGCAGACCCGATTGCCGAGGGCTGGCCGGAAGAGTTTCCAGAGGTATTAGGGTAATGGATATCAAAGTACTTGCTACAGGGTCATCCGGCAACGCTTATCTGGTCCAGCAAGGGGATGATATGCTGCTACTGGATGCCGGAATAGGGTACGAGGACATCATGAGGGCTGTTGGCTGGCAACCAGCAGCCCTACAGGGGGTTCTTGTCTCTCACAGTCACCAAGACCATCTCAAGGCCACCAAGACGCTTGCAGAAGCCTACATACACGTGTACGCAAGCGAACAGACCTTTGCAGCAGCAGGAGTAAGCACCAGTGCACCAAACGTGCACGTGCTTGCCCCACGCAAGCCAGTATCTATAGGCAAATGGCTGGTCAA
>CAZWRR010000039.1:0-8214 GCA_964635805.1 uncultured Staphylococcaceae bacterium | reverse complement strand
TACAAATATTATACCCGGGTAATGAAAGGAGATGTATTACCTAATCGAACTACCGGGCATGATTAGATAATACAAGAACAATATGGAAAAATATCGTTTATTTACAAGCGAATCAGTCAGTGAAGGACACCCTGATAAAGTTTGTGACCAAATTAGTGATGCAATTATCGACGCAATTTTGGTGCGAGATGAAAATGCTCGTGTTGCTTGCGAAACATTTATTACGAATGACTTCGTTTTAATAAGTGGGGAAATCACCACCGTAGCTATAGTTAATTACGAAGAAATCGCACGCGGTGTTTTGCGACGCATTGGGTACACTGATAAGTCACTAGGAATCAATGCGGATAATTGCGAAGTCTTAATTAAAATTAATGAGCAAAGCCCAGATATCGATAAAGCAGTATCACGTGATGAAATTGAAAAGCAAGGTGCTGGTGACCAAGGAATGATGTTTGGTTATGCTTCGCGCGAAACAGCGGGACTTATGCCTCTTGCGCCAGTGCTTGCCCATAAATTAATGCGCATTGCGACTGAAAAACGTAAAAACGGTGAATTTAAACATGCGCGGCCAGATATGAAAGCACAAGTTACAGTGCGTTATGACGAAAATAATAATATTAGTATCGACACAATAATTATTAGTATACAACATGAACGCAATATCGATATGGACGCGTTTCGTACTTATGTTTACAATGAAATAATTGTACCCGTTACGAATAGCTTTGGGTTAAATGCTGACTTTAAGTATTACATTAACCCTGGTGGTGACTTCGTCATTGGTGGACCAGAAGCTGATGCAGGTTTAACGGGGCGAAAAATAATTGTTGATACATATGGTGGTTATGCTCGTCATGGCGGTGGCGCTTTTAGTGGTAAAGATCCAAGTAAAGTTGATCGAAGCGGTGCATATATGGCCCGCTATATTGCTAAAAACATTGTTGCGGCAAATTTAGCGAGTAAAGTCGAAGTACAATTAAGTTATGCGATTGGTGTTGCGGCACCAATTAGTATCGCTGTTGATACGTTTGGGACAGCAAATAAATATGAAGAATACGAAATCTTAAGAGCGATTAAACATGTTTTTGATTGCCGCGCTGGTGTAATGATTCGCGATTTCAGTCTTACAAAACCAACATTTGCGTACGAAGACCTAGCAGCACTTGGTCATTTTGGCCGACCAGACTTAAACGTGCCGTGGGAAAAAGTTGATAAAGTTGACGCACTCTTACAATTTCTTCAAAAAAGCGCTTAACTAAATAAAACGGCGCTTTTACTTATTTAACGTAGTTATTTTTGATAAAATAAAAGTAGATGATACCAAAACTTGATAGAAAGGAGTTTTTTCATGAAATATCAAATTGTTGGTAAAAATATTAAAGTTACTGATGCGATTCGTGAAGCTTTAGAAAAGAAATTGTCGAGAATGGACAAATACTTTTTAATTACAGACGATATCGTATGTCGTGCTGTTGTTAGTGCTTATAAAGTAGGCGCTAAAGTTGAAGTGACAATCTTTACAAAAATGCTCGATTTTCGCGCTGAAGAAAAAGGCGAAGATTTGTATGCAACGTTTGACAAAGCAATTGATGCTTTAGAGCAACAAATGCGTAAACTAAAAACACGGATGAGTCGTCGTAATCGTGTTGCGTTCTCAGAAGCAATCGATTTTGATCAAATTGACGGACTTAGCGAAACACTGGATGACACAATTGTTCGAACAAAATCAATATTTTTAGAGCCGATGGTGCTTGATGAAGCAATTTTACGGATGCAAGCCTTAGGTCATAAATTTTTCCTTTATTTAGATGCCGAAGACAATTTAGTCTCACTGCTCTACGTTCGTGATGACGGCGGATACGGGATTATTCAAGCAGAAAACAAAATCGCTTAATTAAATTACATTTGAAATAGTCTATTTTTACTTTAATAAAGTAAATGTAGTGTATAATACTAAGTGGACTTTTAACAATGCCAAAAGTTTTAGCAACAGATTTAGACGGAACGCTGTTTTATCCAAAACGGCGACGAAAACTTATCGCACGTAAAAATGTTAAATTAGTGCGTGATTTTGTTGATGAAGGTGGAAAACTTGTTTTAGTAACAGGTCGGAGCCCGCATTTTACCGAGAAAATAAAAATGCGTTTGCAACGTCCTTTTGATGTAATCGGAATGAATGGTGCATATACAATCATTAATAATGAAGTTGTTGATGAGCATTTTTTAGAGTTCGACCGGGTGAAATTTATTACGGAGTTAAGAGAACGTTTTTCTCTTTTAGGTCTTTTGCTCATTTCACACAACTATCCACTGTTAATGTCATTGCCAAAAATCCGGCGCTATTTAATTAGTTTTTATAAAATGTATTATTGGATTCAAGGAAGATATGCAGAAGATTATTTGTATGACAATGAACTTTTTGATAAAGAGTTAGCAAGCGGTAAAGTTTATAAAATAATGCTTTTCTTTGGCATTTCCCCAAAACAACAAAAAGTTGCCGCAGAGGCAAATAAATATATTCGTGAACATTATGGTGAAGTAGTGGAAGCGTCATGGACCGGTGGATTTATTGAAATTACACCACATGGTTGTAGTAAAGCAAATGGTATTTCTAAATACGTTAAAGGGCATAATTACGATAAAGACAAAGTTTTCGTTGTAGGTGATTCAGGTAATGATATATCAATGTTTCATGAATTCCATGCAAATTCTTTTTGTTTAAAACACGCGCCTTTAAAAGTTAAAAAACATGCCCGTTATCATTTACGCCGTTTTCATCAGTTACGGCAATATATTTTGGAGGAGAAAGATGAATAATACATCAGTTTTTATTTTTGGGATTTATCAAATTAGTTTACATGTTCGTGATACATTACACTACACGGCGCCAAATAAAGCGGAAACGTTTTTAGCAACTCAATATTTGAACCGATCTGAAAGTTTACGACGTTTAATTGGGCCAAACACCCCGTTTGCCGCTTTCTTAAAAGCAAACGAAGAAAAGGCACAAGCAATTAGTGACAATATAAATACATTTTTAACTGAAATTTATAGTGATGAATCACGCGCCCTACGTGTTGTTGGCGACTTAGTCGAAGTTGATGAAAAACAACACCTTTTAATTTATGATATGACGTTTGGTATTTTCCAAACACTTGATGACATTATGCGTGGGTATATTGCTCATTCTAAAAAAGAAGAAACATACGAAGTTAAAATGGAAGACGCAATTAACTATAACGAATATTTTTTCCGTGCTGTTGCTAACTACGTGTTAGTGAATGATTTAATTAAATATTTCCGTGAATACGGTCAAGCAATGCATGAGGCAAAAGGGGAAGCAAATCCAATTGCGCAATTTATAAGCGAAGATATTAAAAAGCTAATTAGTTATTTAAATTTTGTTGATAAGCATAACAAAGTTAAAGATGTTGTTTACTGGGAAAGCGCTGATACAGTGAAAGCTTTCGTCGACCAAATAACCGGAAAAAGAGCGTTACCAGAAGGAAAGCGTTTTGATGACATCTTTAATGAAGTACGTGAAAAAACTTTTAAAACTGTTGTTGATGCCGAAGCGAAATGGCAAAAAGTTTTTATCCCACTACATAAAGAGTACGTACAGTTAATGAACGATCGTATGATGAAAAATAAAGCCGAAGAAATGAATTAAGGAGAAAAATATGTATAAAGTAGGATACATTTTTGATTCAACCTGTGTGATTGATGAAAAACTAATCGCCAAATATGACATTAGTTTTGTTTCATTAAACCTCACGATTGAAGAAGAAGAATTTAAAGCGGCCTCACTTGATGAAGATGAGTTTCGCACTAAATTCCCGACATATAACAATGTCAAAAGCGCTTCACCAAGTCCTCACGACTTTGAAGTTGCCCTTTTAGAAAAGTTTGAGAAAGGTTATGAACAAGTTGTAATCGTTACGATTTCAAGTAAGTTAAGCACAACGTACAACGTTGCTTTAATGGCGGTTGATGCACTACCCGCACATTTACAAAGTAAAGTGTTTGTCCATGATTCACTGTATGGCAGCATTGGCTTTGACCCGCTTTTAATGTCACTTGATAGCGTTATGGAAAAAGATCCAACTGCCGAAGAAGTAGTTCAAGAACTAGTTGCGCGACGTGAACACAGTTACGTCCTTTTTGAAATTAACGATTTGAAACATTTATTTAAAGGCGGCCGTTTAAATTTCTTAAAATACTTTATCAGTGTTGCTTTGAAAATTAAACCGCTTGTCGAATTAAAAGACGGTGTTTTAAGCGTAATCGGCAAAAACCGTAACCGCAATAAAACGCTCGACCAATTATTTGAAAAAATCGAAGGTTTAAAAACTAAGTTTAGCAATGTATTTATTGGACTTTTTGCGTATAATACGGAAGATAGCGCGTATCAAAAACTTGCGTCAACAATAAAAGAACGGTGGACTGATATTCAAATTACAATTACAAAACGAATTTGCCCGGTCTTCATGACGCACGTTGGTGTTGAAGGATACGCACTTAGTATCGTCGCATATTAGGAGGAAATTATGAAATCAAGAAAAGTTTATGCCCCAGAAATGACGCTTTATATTGTTTATGCAGTATTAGCGTTAGCCGGATTAACACTAATTGTACTTGGTATTATTGGTGATTTAATCACACTTAGCACGAATCCACTTGCGGTAGCAGATGGGAAATTTGCCGAAAAAATGAAAATGTCATTTACAGTGTTCGGCTCACTAGTCGTAGTGTTAAACGCTATTTTCGCAGCAATCACACTTGCAGCCTACGGTCATAGGGCCGAACTTGAGGCTGATAAAAAAGCCCGTCGGCTTCAACGGTTACAATTTGAAGAAGAAATTAAAGAAAACGTTGTCGAAACTACGTTAGACTAATTATTTTCTCTTTATAATCTTGGGCAAATTTTAAATATTTTGCGGCATGTTTTGCAAAATCAATATGTAACGCTGCACTTTGCCCAATACTTTCTTTATACGTTGCCACAACGTGCCATTGTAGCACTTGAAACATGCGATAAAAATAAACTCGTCGGTAATCATCATTACGCGGCGGGTTTTTTAAATAATGCGTTAAAAGGCGGAGTGAATCATTAAAATCAATATTACCAAAACTAGCGATGTCGTAATATGGATCATTCATTCCCGCAAATTCAAAATCGACTAATATATACCCAGTAGGTCCTTTAATAATATTGCTGCGCTGGGCGTCACCGTGTGTGAATACTTTGGGGAATTGTACATATGTTTTTTCATAAAGCTCGAGCCAAAATTGTTTTAAGGTATAGTACTCTTTGGAAAGCTTAGGGACGAGTTTTTCATAACGGACAAAGCGTCCAACCATATCGTAATCAAGTGCTTTTATGTTAGTTTTGTGCAGTAAACGTAGCAACTTGGCAATATTTTCATAATCTTCTTCACTAAAGTCATTAATTAAATTTGTGCCAGGAATATAGGCGGAAATTTTATGACCGCGCCCTAGATCATAATAATATGTTTTGCTTGTTAAGCCATGTTCTTCGACTAAGTGAAGATGGAGTTTTTCGCTCGTGTAATCAACAAAGTCTTTCCCTGTTTCATTGGCAATACGAATAACGTAATCAACATTATTTACACGGACATGATACGTAAAGTTGCTCATACCACCTAAAAAGCGTTCTAAAACTTCAAGTTTAAAATCTTCCCTTTGTAAGTACGACGTAAATACTTCTCTAATTATTTGTTCATGCATGACTCTATTTTAGTATATTTATGTCATTTTTGTTAAAATAAAGCATATGCGCTGGTAGCTCAGTGGATAGAGCAATCGCCTCCTAAGCGATAGGTCAGAGGTTTGAATCCTCTCTAGCGCGCCATTTATATGAAAAAGATCCATTATTTACGTTTAGCGCCCACTCCTTTTGCTTTGATTAAAAGCATGCAAAAGACTGTAGAAGTACGCCTTTTTGATGAAAGACGGCGTGATATTAAGCGTGGTGATTTGCTCGAGTTTACAAACAACGAAACAAAAGAGACGCTCGTTACAAAAGTGATTAAAACAGAACGCTTTCCAACTTTCGCTGCACTATTCATGCATATTGGCCACGCTAAACTCGGGTATTTAAATATTGAAAACGCTAATCCAAATGATATGTATGCGTATTACACACGAGAAAGTGAACAAAAATACGGTGTTTTAGCAATTCACATAAAATTAGTGAATAACAACGATTGACAAAGCATGTTTTAATCTTTATTATTAATGAGTAAATACGGGGCCGTAGCTCACTTGGGAGAGCGCTTCCATGGCATGGAAGAGGTAACGAGTTCGATCCTCGTCGGCTCCACCAAAAAAATCTTGATTTGGTAAGCAAAAAATGCCGAAAAACATATAAAATCGCCTTAAATTGGCGATTTTTTTATAAAAACGGGTCGTTCAAGAGAAATTTTTATTCTCACGAACGGCCCTTTTCTTTTTCATAACATTCTTGTCACACACTCCATAACAAGGTGGCGAACTCTACTTTTAGTTTTCCATAACAAGGTGGCGAACTCTCAAAGATAAATAAAAAAAGATACATCCCGGTTCTTAGCGCCGACCTTCAAAGTTATTTTTGAATTTAGTAAGCAAAAGTCTAAACTGTTGTCTTCAACAAGCGCTAAACGAATATTATAAGTTTGGCGGTCAACCATTTCCACGACACGGACTAATCGTTTAAATTCCTCGACCTCATTCATGTTGGAAAAGTGTCTAATTTGTTTAATGAAATTAAGTAATCTATTCTTAGCGTTATTTAATGAAACCCTTTTTGTTAAAAGTTCTAATTTCTCTTCAGTGACATTGTTACCGACAACAATTAATTGATTAATTGCTTGGTCCAATAAATTATTGATTTCACTATTTAGAGTATGTGATTGTTGAGAAAGTTTACCGAGGGCATTATTCAACATTAAAAATAAATTTTCCACAGTCATTGAAACACGATTTTTACGATGCTTATCATAACAGTAGAGCGTGGGAATTTCATATTTATTCTTTGGACGTTCAATTCGATAATTTAGAAATTTGCTATTCTCGATAGAATAAACAAAAGTATAAAAAGGACTAGTACGGCCAAGATGAGGAACATAGTTGCGTTTAGATTTGCCAGCCCGTTCATCTCTAATCGCCATAGCTCTATCAAATATAGTTGGGGAGATAATTGGGTCATGATGATTCATGATCATTGATTCGTCATTTTCTAAACGAGTAGAACGGACGCGGACACCGTTACTTTCATGAGACTTGCCTAAAGACATATGCCCGGCGTATTTTTCGTTTCTAAGCATTTGTTCGATTGTTCCTGTGGCCCAATGGTCTTTACCAGTTGAAGTCGACACCAAAGAAATCGGCCGAGAATCAGGCACCGTGATAAGTGACCTTGGCTATATCAAATCAAGTATCGAACGCATTGAAAAACGGCTTGATAACTCGGAACAAAAATTCGATAACTTCAATACCCGGCTAACCCGGGTTGAAGAAAGTACCTCATCGGCCCATAAACGCATCGACGAACATATTACTAAACGAACAGGAGGAAAGAAAAGTGAATGATATCATCGTCTCAATTATTAGTATTGTCGTGACTACCGTCGTCCTACCACTGATTACTTTAGGAGGAACTAGACTAATCCAATTTCTTAACCAAAAGATAAAAGACGAAAAGACAAGAACGATTATGACTGGCCTAACCGCCATTATCGAACGGGCAGTGCGAAGTGTCTTTCAAACTTATGTTGAATCATTGAAGAAGAACAACACCTTTAATAAAGATGCTCAGGCGAGAGCACTGGACCTAGCAACCACCGAAGTCAAACGCCAACTCACCGACGAAACCGCTAATTTTATTAAGCAAACGTATGGTGACGTTAATACCTTTATTACTTCGCAAATCGAAGCAACAATAAATTTATTAAAAAGTGAACAAAACTAAAAATACTGTTGTATTTATAAGTGGGTAATCATGAATACCTTCGACCAACCTCACTGGGCGATCTACTTCCGTAAGGTAAGACTGCGTGTTGGGTACCTTGGGCACGTTAAAAGGAAGAGCACAGTGGTTCGCTACTATAAGGCGGAAGTCACCGAGTGTAGTGCTTGGTGACTTTTTTTGTTATAAGTAATTCTTTAAGATTAATGTCTAGTTAGATACCAAAGTAATTGGGCTAGTTGAAT
>CAZWRR010000038.1:6404-8258 GCA_964635805.1 uncultured Staphylococcaceae bacterium | reverse complement strand
CTACACTTAAGTAACTTTCATAATAAGCAATAAGCGGTTCTTTATTTTTTTCAACCAGCGGTTCATTAATATTTAAATCACTTAAATGTTTTATAAAACCTTTATCCGCTTTAAGTTTTGCAAAAAGTGCGGCTTGCTCTTGTAAAAAGTCTTGATCACTAAACTTTTCAAACTTAATTTTCATCGTCGCCTCGCATTGCCGCTAAAATGCTTGCCGCGCTTTCTGTAACTTCCGGCGCAACTTTTTCCGGCTTAGGTTCTGCTTTTTTCGTTTGTCGTTTATATTTAATTGGGGTTTTAAGTGAGTCATACACGTCAACAGCGCTTACTAAACCACGGCGTAAAATACTACTAGCAAGTTTTTCAATTGCCGCTTTTGGTAAAACGTTATCATACGTTTCAAGCGCGTAATAAAGTAAGGCGTTTGCGGCACTATTCGCAAGGCCCATCTCAATTACAAGCAAATTAATAATTTCACCGTCACGCTGGGCGACTGGTGTATTGTTATTAAGCATGAAAAGAAAATCAAATGGCGCCATTGTTTCCATTTGGTTAATAAGCTTTGCCATTTCACTTTCACCGCTCAGCGTTTTAATGCGCCGGCGCTTTAGTGGTCGAATCATTTCCGGATAATTTGCTAGTTCCCGTAATGCATCAGTTAGTGCATTAATGTTAATTCTCGTTCCCTTGCGTTTCGTTGGTTCATAGAAGTCACCAACTTGTTCAGCAATCGCGCGTTCTGTTAAATTAAACAACGTTGCAACGCGGATTAATTTTTCAACTTCATCTTCACTTAACGCTGTTGGTAATATTTGCCGTGTTCGTGTTAGTTCATTAAAGAATAGTGCTTTATCAAATGGGGTGCTAATTTGGGCGATTTCGTTTGTAAGTTTCATGCGATTCGTGGGCGCACCCGCCGGCGCGCCGTTAAGCGCTTCACCGTAAACACTAGCAAAATCAGCACTTACGTCAAGCGCATCAACGTCACTTCTATCAAGCGCGAAAAGTTGCAGTAATGTTTGCGCATGACGTTCACCGACAACGTTTTCAAGTAAAAACATGAGCACATCATCATCACTAAAAAGCGCCGGGTTTTTCGGGGCGCTTAAAACGTAAATATATTCATTAAAATGCTCATGCGTTTTTTTGTAAGTTGTAACTAAACTAACAGCTTCAAGCCGGCGAAAGGCAGTAAGTAATTGATCCGCCGAAATTTGGAGCTGCATCGTTAAAAATTCGTGGTTAATAAGTTCGCCGTTTTTGTAATTTCGTGTACGCAAGAGCGTTAAATAAAGCATCGTGGAAACGACACCGATAAACGGCGTGTAAAGCACGTTAAGAGCACGTAACTCGACATTACTAACATAGCCACTTACACTAAGCGAGTAAAAATCTTCATTTCGAATAATTCGCATATAAATTAGTATAACATATGAAAAAAAATTGTTTGCTTTTTCCTCTCTTGCAAAATGAAAACCTTTTAATTTATCAATTAAAATGGTAAAATAGACGCATGGAATTAAAAGCAAAAAATCGTAATGTTGCCGTATTAACCTCGGGCGGAGATGCCCCGGGAATGAACGCGGCAATTCGTGCCGTTATCCGTAGTGGCTTAATGCACGGTTTTACGATGTATGCTGTTTTTGAAGGTTTTAAAGGGTTAGTCACGAACAATATTACTGAAGTTGACCGCACATTTGTTAGTGAAATAATTATGCGCGGCGGCACAATTTTAAAAACAGCGCGACTCCCGGAATTTCGCGAAGATATCGTTGTTGCAATGGCTGCGGCAAATTTAAAAGCACACAACATTTTTGATTTAATTATTATTGGTGGCGACGGGACGTATCGCGG
>CAZWRR010000038.1:0-6304 GCA_964635805.1 uncultured Staphylococcaceae bacterium | reverse complement strand
AACTTAACAAGAGCGCGCCATGCGCTTGTCATTATTAGCGAAAAACAAATCCCCGACTTATATGAACTTAAACAGTTAATTATTAAAGAAACGGGTTTTGATACAAAAATTGAACGGCTTGGTCGTGTGCAGCGCGGCGGTTCACCAAGCGCGAGTGACCGTGTACTTGCGGGACGTCTTGGTGTCTATGCCATGCGTTTGCTTAATGAAGGCGTAACAAACGTGTGCGTTGGCATTAAAGCAGGCGGCTTAGCAAACACAAAACTAGCACAAGCAACGAAACAAGAAAACGAAAAAATAGAGGAGTTAATCGAAGTCATTACAACTTTGAAATAAAAATTATGTTAAACATTAAGAAAAAGACAAAAATCATTTGCACAATTGGCCCGGCAAGTAACAGTGAAGCAAGTATACGCGCGCTACTTGATGCAGGTATGAACATTATGCGGCTCAACTTTTCCCATGGCACACATGAAAGCCACAAAGAGCTCATCGACTTAGCCCGCAGTTTTCAAAAAGAACATATTTATATTCCGGTGATGATGGATACAAAAGGGCCCGAAATTCGCTGTCACTTTTTTGAAGAAGGTAAGGCCGAAATTATTAAAGACACGACTGTCATTATTTCAATGAAGGAAGTTTTAGGGACCGCGACGAAATTTAGCGTTAATTACCCTAAACTTACACACGACTTAAAAGTAGGCGACGAAATTAAAATTGATGATGGTAAGCTGCGCCTTGATGTTACAAAAGTTGATAAAGCCGCAGGCTTAATTGAAACAAAAGCATATAACACGCACAAAGTGCGTGACCGCACAGGCGTAAACATTCCAACCGCGCGTCTAACACTCCCGGCGCTTAGCGAAGCTGATAAAAGTGACATCGCGTTTGCCGTTAGCCAAGACATCGATTTAATCGCCGTTAGTTTCGTGCGGGGCGGTGACGACTTACGGGAAATTAAAGCGTATTTGCGGGACTTAGGCGCAAAAAATATCCCAATTCTTGCGAAAATTGAAAACCAAGAAGGCGTCGATAATTTAGAAGATATATTAAGTGAAGCTGACGGCATTATGGTGGCCCGTGGTGACATGGGTGTTGAAATTGCTAGTGAACTTGTGCCGCTTATGCAAAGCGATATTATTTTAGCTTCACGCAAAGTCGGTAAACCGGTTATTATTGCGACACAAATGCTTGATAGTATGCAAAGCAACCCAACACCAACCCGCGCGGAAGTTAGTGACGTTGCAACCGCGATTAAAGAGGGCGCTGATGCGGTAATGTTAAGTGGGGAAACAGCTACAGGACTTTATCCAATTTTAGCGGCAGAAATGCAACAAAAAATTGCGATTGCGATGGAAAGCAAATTACCGTATACGCAACTTGCTAACTTTGCTTATAATTACAGCGCCAAAGAGCGTAGTGACGCGATCGCGAATAGCGTTGCCAGCACGGCAAACTTAATTGATGCAAAAGCGATCTTCTGTTTTAGTGAATCAGGCCAAAGTGCAATCCGCATTAGTGTCTCACGGCCTAAATGTCCCATTATTATGATTACGGATAACGTTCGTGCAGCGATGCGTGTTGCACCTTACTTTGGCGTCATGCCGCTCGTTGTGAGTAAATTACCGCAACTAATTGAAGACATGGAAGCTTTTTCACTAATTAAAGCGCGCCAACTTAATTTAACACCAAAAGATAATTTAATAATAACAGGCGGAACACCAACTGGTGTCGGTGGTACGAACTTCTTACGAATCGTCGCCTTAAATGAAGTGAGGGATTTTTAAATGTATGTAGTAGCAATTGATTATGGCGGCACGAATGTACGTGCAGCACTTATTGACAAAGATTGTCAAATGATGCATCGGGTGCAAGAAAAAACACGGCCCGGTAGTAAAGGTGTCTTTTTAAACCAAGTTGTTGGCTTAATTCGCAAGCTTAAGCTTGAGGAAGACCCAATAGCAATCGTAATCGGCGTCCCCGGACGCGTGCAGGATAATGGCCATATTGATGAATTACCAAACGTGAACGTCGTTGATATCGATTTAAAAGGCCATTTAGCAAAGTTTTTTAAAGCACCTGTCTACGTTTTAAATGACGCGGTAATTGCGGCTTATGGTGAAGCGATGCAAGGGGCGGGTAAAGGACTTTTGCGTACGTACTTTGTGACAATTAGCACAGGGATTGGTGGCTGTCTTGTTGAAGACGGGAAAATTAAAAACGTTAGTGAAGAAATTGGCCACACACTTGTGCCCTACAAAGGTGAACATTACGAACTTGAAAAAATCGCAAGCGGTGAAGGCGTTGTCAAACTTGCAATGCTTAACGGCATAAAATATGCGGACGCGCAAAGTTTCTTTAACGACGTGCAAAGTTTAAAACCGTTCGTACTTCCCGTGTTTGACGACTGGATTAATTTAATTAGTGACTTCTTTAGTTATATCCAAGAAGCATTTAATCCCAACGTTATTACGGTAACGGGTGGTGTGATGAATTCAAAACATTTGTTTTGGAATACACTTGTCGACAAATTGCCCCACATTAACTTAGTCGAAACACGTTTTGGTGATGACAGCGGCTTAATTGGTGCGGGATGTTACGGCTTTAGTGTCTTAAAAAAGTAATTAATTAGTTTAAACTAATTGTGCTTTTGTTTATTTCGGTGTATATTTAAAATAGCGGTGAAGAAGATATGAGTTAATAAGCGTTTGCAACATAGAGACTTTGCGGCCGGTGCAAGCAAAGCGCAAACTTATTACCTTACCACTTCGGAGCAAATTAGCGACATAAGCTAATCGTTGGCGGCGTTAACGCATTTGTAAGAGCATGGCAACATGAATAAAGGTGGTACCGCGCGAAAGCGTCCTTTAGTGGGCGTTTTTTTATTAAAGGGAGGTAGTTATGGAACTAATTGTAAACGGCAAAAAAGTAAAAATTGCGCAAAACGAAACAGGTTTTTCGTTACTTAAAAAAGTTGATATTCCTGGCAAAAATAAAGTGCTTGTATATGCACTTGACGGTGAGCTTTTTGATTTAAGCGCACCAATACCCCACAGCGGTAATTTGGAATTCGTGACCGAAGAGCACGAAGCGGCTTTAGAACTACTTCGCCACGACGCAAGTCACTTAATGGCGCAAGCAATTTTAGCGCTTTACCCCCATGCTAAATTCGGCTTTGGTCCACCGATTAGTGATGGGTTTTATTATGACGTTGATTTTGGTGAGACTGTCATAAATGACAGTGATTTAAGCAAAATTGAAGCAAAAATGGCCGAGCTTGCGAAAGCTGATCACCGCATTACATTTGCAATTGTAAGTCGCGAACGCGCAAACGAACTTTTTAAAGATAACCCGTACAAACTTGAACTTATTAGCGAAATAACCGAGCGCATTAGTGTGTATACGCAAGGCGATTTTACTGACCTTTGTTACGGTCCGCATATGCCCAGCACGCGCTACGTTAAACACTTTAAACTACTTAGTCTTGCCGGTGCTTATTGGCGCGGGAAAAGCGAGAATAAACAACTTACACGTATTTACGGCACGGCGTTTTTTAGCGCCGACGATTTAGCTAAACATTTACATAATCTTGAAGAAGCAAAAAAACGTGATCACCGTAAGCTTGGGAAAGAGCTTGGCCTCTTTATGCTTAGTGAATACGGACCTGGTTTCCCGTTTTGGTTACCAAACGGCATGGTGCTTTATCATGAGCTTGAATCATGGTGGTACGCTAAACAAATTAAGGCGGGTTACGACTTTGTGAAAACACCAACGCTTTTAAGCAAAGAACTTTGGGAACAAAGTGGGCACTGGGAAAATTATCGTGAAAACATGTACACAACGAAAATTGATGAACGTGATTTCGCGGTTAAACCAATGAATTGTCCTGGTTCTATCTTAATTTATAATAGCGGCCTTCATAGTTACAAAGATTTACCGCTACGGATGGCGGAGCATGGTAATGTCCATCGCCACGAACCTAGTGGCAGCTTAGCCGGCCTATTCCGGGTGCGCAACTTTACGCAAGACGACGCGCATATTTATTGCCGTAAAGATCAACTGCATAGTGAAATCGTGCGTCTTTTAGAGCTGTATGACGAAGTGTACAGTGTCTTTGGCTTAAAATACAACATTGAATTAAGTACTCGGCCTGAAAGCGGCTATATTGGTGAAGTTAGTGTGTGGGATGAAAGCGAAGCAATTTTAGCAAAAGCATGCAGCGATAGCGGCCGCCCCTTTAAAGTTAACCCCGGTGACGGCGCCTTTTACGGTCCAAAACTTGACTTTAAGCTGGAAGATAGTCTCGGGCGCATTTGGCAATGCGGCACGATTCAACTTGATATGAATTTACCCGCACGCTTTAATATGAGTTACATTAACGAACACGGTGAAAAAGTTGAACCGGTGATGATTCACCGCGCAGTGTTTGGCTCGCTTGAACGATTTATCGGTATTTTAATTGAGCATTACGCAGGGGCGTTCCCGCTTTGGCTCGCGCCTATTCAAATTAATGTGCTACCGGTCAATAACGCTTATCACCTGGAAACAAGCACGAAAATCGTTAAACTTTTAGACGACTTAAACTTCCGCGCAAAACTTGATGACAGTAATGAAAAACTCGGTTACCGGCTGCGTAATAGTCAGTTACAAAAGATCCCGTACACACTCGTTATTGGCGATAATGAAGTTGCAAATAACACGGTAACATACCGCCCTTATGGTGAAAAAGAGCAAATTACCGTTACTGTTGATGAATTTATAAAAATGATCACAACGAAATTAATTAACAAAGCATAAGAGTAAACAAACGAGCTTACTTTTGGCACAATTAAAATATATGAGGAGGAAAGAAAATGAATTTTAAACGTGAAGCTTTACCGTATGCCTATGACGCACTAGAACCACATTTTGACGCAAAAACAATGGAAATTCATAGTACGAAACACCATGAAGCATACGTAAACAATTTAAACGCAGCTTTAAGCAAAGCACCAGAATTAGCAGCTAAAAGCCTTGAATGGTTACTAACAAACTTAAACAAATTACCAGAAAGCATTGCCGGCGCTGTTCGTAACAACGGTGGTGGCCACTTCAATCACACATTGTTTTGGAGTATTTTAAAGCTTAATGACGGCAAAGGACCAGAAGGCGCGCTTAAAGACGCAATCGTTCGTGACTTTGGCAGTGTTGAGGCAATGAAAGAAAAGTTTGAAACAGCAGCAAAAACACGCTTTGGTAGCGGTTGGGCATGGCTTATCGTGAGCGCTGACAAAACACTGCGCGTTGTGAGTACGCCAAACCAAGATACCCCACTTTTAGAAGGGCGCCCCATTTTAGCCCTTGACGTCTGGGAACATGCTTACTACTTGCATTATCAAAACCGTCGTCCTGATTACGTCAGTGCATTTTGGCACGTTGTTGCTTGGGACAAAGTTAGTGAATTATACGCTTTAGCGGTTAAATAACACACATAACAACAACAAAAGGGGGCTGCGGCCCCTTTTTTGCTCTTAATAGTTGACGTAGTGCTTTAACTATGTTAAATTAAGAACGCGAAACAAGAAAGTGGAAAGTAGAAGCACCCGCTTCTCACCAGACTTACACACGTAGGTTGGTAAACGTCACGCTAAATATAGTGAGTACGATGCGGGTCTTCGCTTGACCCGTATTTTGTTTCTAAAGGAGGATAGACTTATTTATAATCGTAATGATCGTCGGCGTCCAGATCGCCCTGTCGAATTAGTAAACGACGCAATTGTGTTCCCCGAGGTGCTCGTAATTGGCCCAGATGGTGAACAACTTGGTGTAATGAAAACACGGAAAGCAATCGATCTTGCTTTTGAAGAGTATGAGCTTGATCTCTACTGCGTGAATCCAAACGGAAAACCACCTGTTTGCAAAATTATGAATTATTCGAAATACCGTTTCGAACAACAAAAACGGATTAAAGAACAACGGAGCAAACAGAAAAACGTCGTCTTAAAAGAAGTCCAGCTGTCGCCTTCAATCGGCCGACACGACATGGAGACAAAGGCACGTAAAGCAATTGAGTTTTTACAAAATGGTGACAAAGTGAAAGTCGCACTGCGCTTCCGCGGTCGCCAAATGGCGCATATTGACGTTGGTGAAAAAACGATGAATACGTTTATTGAACTTTTAGAAGAATACGGGACAGTGGAGAGAAAACCATCGCTTGACGGACGACTCCTCATCTCTGTTATAGCAGCGAAAGTTAAAAAATAGGAGGAATTTTCATGCCAAAGATGAAAAGCAAAAGTGCGGTAACAAAACGCGTTAAACGCAC
>CAZWRR010000037.1:0-8365 GCA_964635805.1 uncultured Staphylococcaceae bacterium | reverse complement strand
TAAACGGTTTTTTTAGTATGGGAAGAAGGTATAAACGATGAGCAAAGTGAAAAATAATACATATACCGCAGATTCAATTGATGTTTTAGAAGGTTTAGAAGGCGTTCGGAAACGCCCGGCGATGTATATTGGTTCGACAAACACAGTCGGACTGCATCACCTCGTGTGGGAAATCGTCGCAAACGCAATTGACGAAGCAATGAGTGGTTATGGTAATAAAATTACGGTAACTATCCATAAAAATGGTTCAATTAGTATTCAAGATGAAGGCCGGGGTATTCCTACGGGCATTCATCGCAAGACTGGGGAAAGTGCAGTGCACTTAATTTTTTCAAAACTGCATGCCGGCGGCAAGTTTAGTGAAGCGAACTATAAAACAAGTGGCGGTCTGCATGGCGTTGGTGCTAGTGTGACAAATGCGCTAAGTGAATGGCTTGATGTAACGATTTGGCGCGACGGGAAAATTCATCATATTCGCTATGAAAACGGCGGAAAAATCGTGCAAGACCTTGAACCAATTGGCAATACGAATCGCCACGGTACATTAGTTAACTTTAAACCAGACAGTAAAATATTTAAAAGTTTAGAATTTAAATGGGATACGATTACAAGCCACTTACAAGAAAGTGCGTTTTTACTAAAGAAAGTGCATTTCTTTGTCCGTGATGAACGGACGGGCTCAAGCGAAGAATTTTATTATGAAAATGGCCTTGTCGAATACATAAGTACGATTAATCAAGAAAAAACAAGTATCGGCAGTATCGTTTATTTTGAAGATAGTTATACGAATAACGGCAAACTTGGCCAAGCAATGGAAATGGAAGTTGCGCTCCAATACAATAGTGATGATTACGGCGAAACAATTCTTTCCTACGTCAACAACTTACGCACACGTGACGGTGGGACACATGAAACAGGATTTCGCACCGGGCTAACGCGCGCAGTTAACGACTTTGCGACTGAACAAAACTTACTACGCGGAAAAGCAAAGCTTGAAGGTCAAGATATTCGTGAAGGGTTAACAGCGATTATAAGTTTGCGCATTCCCGAAACAATTTTAGAGTTTGAAGGACAAACAAAAAACAAACTTGGCAGTAACGAAGCACTCGCCGCCGTCAACAATTTTATTTATACAAAATTTACGTACTATCTCCATGAAAATCACGACTTTGCTGTTAAT
Organism: uncultured Staphylococcaceae bacterium; assembly: GCA_964635805.1. Lineage (GTDB taxonomy): Bacteria > Bacillota_I > Bacilli_A > RFN20 > CAG-826 > UBA1361. Next base: position 7,185 of record CAZWRR010000037.1, on the reverse strand, counting down.
TTAGTGAAGAAGTGCGTTGATGCACAAAATGCGCGCCTTGCTGCACGCCGGGCAAAAGAAAATTTACGCAAAACAAAACGAGCGAAAAATGATTTCGTTTTAAGTGGTAAATTAACCCCAGCGCAAAGCAAAAACTATAAACTTAATGAACTCTTTATTGTCGAAGGGGAAAGTGCTGGTGGCACAGCACGTACTGGGCGTGACCGCAAACATCAAGCGATTTTACCGCTTCGTGGCAAACCGCTCAACACTGATACTAGTACAACCGAAAAAATGCTCAAAAACGAAGAGTTTGCAACGCTTATTAATACAATTGGTGCTGGCTTTGGTCAAAACTTTGATTTAGAGGACAGCCATTACGGCAAAGTTATTATTATGACAGACGCAGACGTTGATGGTAGTCACATCCAAACATTACTTTTAACATTTTTCTACCATTACATGAAACCACTTATTAAAGAAGGGATGGTTTACATCGCTGTCCCGCCGCTTTACCGTGTGAGTAAAGTTGTCAACAAAAAAACAGTATATGAATACGCGTGGGACGATAAAACACTTGAAGAAGCGAAAACAAAAATTGGCCCAGGTTACAAAATTAGTCGCTATAAAGGCTTAGGTGAAATGAATAGCGACCAATTATGGGAAACAACGCTAAACCCGGCAACACGCACATTAATTCGCGTTAACATTAACGATCCGCTACTTGTGGAAGTACGTGTGCGCACGCTAATGGGTAAAGACGCCAGTTTACGCCGGAAATGGATTGAAGAAAACGTTGACTTTAATGCGTATGATGCCTTTATTGAGGAGGTTAAATAATGAGTAAGAAAAAACCACAACCGGAAATTGTTGAAACAATTATTGAACTTCCGCTTGAAGAAGTAATGGGTGACCGCTTTGGTATATATGCTAAAGAAGTAATTCAAAACCGCGCAATTCCTGATGTGCGCGACGGGCTTAAACCTGTGCAACGCCGCATTATATATGCGATGCATGAAGAAGGCAATATATTTACGAAACCGATGAAAAAATGTGCGCATACAGTTGGGGCCGTGATGGGAAAATACCACCCACATGGTGACTCAAGTATTTATGAAGCACTGGCTCGCCTTAGTCAAGAGTGGAACGTGCGCTATCCCCTTATCGATTTTCAAGGTAACAAAGGCAGTATTGACGGCGATTCACCGGCGGCATATCGTTACACAGAAGCGCGTCTTAGTGAACTAAGTGATTTACTTGTGCTCGATATTAAAAAAGACACAGTTGACGAGACACTTACGTTTGACGACTCAGCGCTTGAACCAAGTGTGCTCCCTGCACGCTTCCCTAACTTACTTGTCAACGGTAGTCAAGGTATTGCTGTTGCAGTTGCTACAGAAATTCCCCCCCACAACTTAAATGAAGTAATTGACGCTCTAATTTTCGCTGTACGGCGCAAACGTATTACTGTAAGCGACTTACGCGAATATATTAAGGCACCCGACTTCCCAACGGGCGGTGTCCTTTATGATAGCGACGGACTTGATGCAATTTATGAAACAGGACGAGGTCGGATTGAAGTTGAGGCAAAAGCGCATTTTGAAAAAACAAAAACAAGCGACTTACTCGTTATTACAGAAATACCGTACCAAGTTAATAAAAGTAATGTGCTCCGTGAAATCGGTACAATTGAGCAAAAACATCAAGTTGACGGCATTCTAGAAGTGCGTGATGAAAGTGATCGAACCGGCTTACGGATTGTTATTGAATTGCGCAAAGACGCTAACGCCGAAGTAATTCGTGAGTACTTATTTGATAAAACGCAGTTACGCACAGGGTACAGTGCAAATATCGTTGCAATTAGTGAAAATCGTCCGAAAACACTTAATTTAGTTGAACTTGTCACGAGTTACTTAGATCATCAAATCGAAGTAATTACGCGACGTAGCGAGTTTGACTTAGCGCGTTACAACAAGCGTCTTCATATCGTCGAAGGGCTTATCACGGCGATTAGTGTCGTTGATGAAGTTGTGAAAATTATTCGCGCTAGTAGTGATAAAAATGACGCAAAGCAAAACTTAATTGCAAAATATGCTTTTAGCAATGAACAAGCCGAAGCAATTGTCATGCTGCAACTTTACAAATTAACAAACACCGACATTTCAATCCTAACTAGTGAACGCGACAAGTTAATGAGCGATATTGCTTATTTAGAAAATGTTTTAAGTGATGAAAAAGCACTCCAACAAGTAATTATTGATGATTTACGGGCAATTAAGAAAAAGTTTGGTGACGAACGCCGGACCGAAATTGCGCCAAAACGTGAAGTAATCCAAATTGATAAACGTGATTTAATTGCCGATGAAGACGTGATGGTTGCTTTAACGCGGGATGGCTACATCAAACGCAGTAGTTTAAAATCGTACCGCAGTAGTGGCGATGCCGCCTTGCCTGGTGTAAAGAGCAGCGATTTACTAATCGCTAGCGGCGAAGCAAACACGAAAGATTTTATAATTGCGTTTACAAACTTAGGTAATTATCTTTACATCCCCGTTTATGAAATACTTGAAGGCCGTTGGAAAGATGAAGGCAAACATATTAACTATTTAATTGCGCTTAATGCAGATGAAAAAATCGTGCGTGCGTATATCGTCCGCGACTTTAGAAACGATCTCTTCTTTACAACGGTAACCGCAAACGGGATGATTAAACGTTCACCGCTAAGCGAATTTGTCGCATTACGTTATTCGCGGCCGCTAATTTGTATGCGGCTCTTAAAAGGCGACACACTCGTTGACGCAGTAATGACAACTGGGGATAGCGATGTCTTTATCGTTACGCGAAGTGGCATAGCGACGCTTTACAACGAAAACGAAATCACACCGGTTTCCTTAAAAACAAGCGGTGTTAAAGCAATTAACAAAACGAAAGAAGATAAAATTGTTAGTATTCACAGCGTCGACCCAGATACGAAGGAGCGTAGTGCAATTATTACAAGTGAAGGTCACCTGCGTCTTGTTGATTATAGCTACTTTGTGACAACGGCGCGCCTTGGCCGTCAGCAACATGTAATGCGTATATTTAAAAGTGACCCCCATCACGTCGTCGCGATGTTCCAGTATCCCAAAAATAGTGATGCATTCACAATTAACGTCTTAACAAGTGAAAACGTTATTTTACCACTTGAAATTACTGATTTAGCGCCGACACCAATTGATAAATACGCAAAACGCAACATTAACGAATTAGGGGAAGATGCGGAAATTTTAGGTGTGCTTGCTGAAAGTATTACGGTAATTGACGCGAAAACAAAAGCGCACACCCCAGTCGTACAAGTCGAAAGCGTAAAGGTCGAAAAAGCCGAAGAACAATACGAACAAATGTCAATTTTTGATATTTTAGATGATTAAATGAATAATAAACATTTAATACTTGTATAATAAAATTATGAACAAGCGATTTATTCCTACGTTTTATGCAAAAAATATTTATGATGTTGACCCAAGTTTTTTTGTTGCACAAAACGTCAAAACACTTATTTTAGATTTAGACAATACACTAGCGTCGTATCGTGCGCTTTTACCAAGCGAAGCAACTTTAAAGTACATTACGGCGTTAAAAGATTTAGGAATTACTGCTTTTTTAATTTCAAACAATAAAGACAAACGCGTTAAAGATTTTGCCGCCGCCCTTAATGTCCAATATTTAGCAAGCGCTCGCAAACCATTTACGAAAAAAATCAGTAGCTTTATTAAACAGCACGGCATCGATAAAAGTACACTCATGCTCGTTGGTGACCAAGTGTTAACTGATGTCCAAGTTGCAAATAAACTTAATGTGCGTGTTTTACTATGTGACAAACTCGTCAAGGAAGATCAGTGGACGACAAAATTTAATCGTCTTTTCGATCGACCGCTACGGCGGAGTTTACGGCGTAAAAACTTATTAAAGGAGTGGAACGATGGTCGATGAATTAAAAAAAGTTAAAAAGTGTTACGGCTGTGGTGCGGTAATGCAAAGTGAAAACAAAGATGAAGTAGGCTACATTCCTGCGAAGAAACTTAATAGCGGTGAAGACGTCTTTTTATGCGAACGTTGTTTTAAAACGCACCATTACGGTGCAGACCATTTACAAGAACCAATTATTACAACCGACTTTTTCGCGCTCATTGAAAGTGCACGCCAAAAGCAAGCACTAATTGTTTACGTTGTTGACGTCTTTATGTTTGAATCAGGCTTTAATTTAGAAATAAACGAAGCACTCCAAGGACTTGATCTTATTTTAGTTGCGAATAAAGTTGACTTACTCCCAAAATCAACGAATCAAAAAAAACTAAAAGAATACGTCGCACGCCATGCGCGAAATGCGAATTTAAATGTCCGGAACATTATTATTACGAGTAGTACGAAAAATTACAATATTGATGAGCTGATGGCGGAAATTGAAAAGTCCCGCCACAAAAAAGATGTATACTTTATTGGCTCTGTAAGTAGCGGTAAATCAACTTTAATTCGCACATTACTACGTAACTTTAAAAACGAAACAAGTCGTTACATTACGACAAGTATTTATCCTAATACGACAATCACTGTCCAGCAAATCCCGATTACGGAAAACGCGACGATTTATGACACTCCTGGTATTTCAATTAGTAACTCACTTTTAGGGCTCGCGGAAAAGCCGGTTGTGAAAGCAATCGTTCCCCGCAGCGAAATAAAAGCACGGACGTACCAAATATTTGACGGCCAAAGCATTATTATCGGCGGCCTTGCGCGGCTTGACTACGTTAAAGGACCGTTTTCTTCGTTTACTTTTTATTTTGCAAGCACTGTAAACATTATGCGCACGAGCACGTCGCGCGCAGATAAAACATTTGATAGTTTAGTGGCACGCAAAAAAATCGCCCCAACGTCAATGCTCGTTGCAAGCGTAAAAGATATGGACGCTTACGAATTTAATACGTATGAAGACCGCAAATACGATGTAGCGTGGAATGGCTACGGCTTCGTTAGTTTTAAAGGCAGCGGGAAAGTTATTCGTGTATACGCCCCCAAAGGCGTCGCAATTAGTTACAATGAGAGCAAAATATAATGGAACTTACAAAGAAACAAATTAAATATTTAAAAGGCCTAGGCCATAATTTACAAGCACTTTACCAAATTGGTAAACAAGAAGTAGGTCGCACGCAGCTTGAACTACTTGATAATGCACTAAAAGCGAAAGAATTAATTAAAATTCACGTGCTTAAAAGTGCTGCGCTTAAGAAAGAAGAGTTAGGTGAAAAATTAGCAACAGCGCTACGAGCGACGCTCATTGAAGTAAAAGGGCACACTTTACTATTATTTCGCCGCAACATTAACAATCCAACAATTAAATTTAGCAAATGAAACGTATAATTTTTCCTGGTAGCTTTGATCCGATTCATAACGGGCATTTAAAAATGGCACAAGCTGCAGAAGTAGCACTTGCGGCCGATGAAGTTATGTTTTTGCTTTCCCCGTCAACGGTGTGGAAAAAAGTCGATACACCGTACAGTAAACGCGCCGCAATGCTTAGTTTAGCACTTGCCGACAATCCAAAGTTTACGTTTTCAAATATTGAACAAAAAAACGAAGGGAAGAAAAACTTTACATACGATACGCTTGTTAAGCTAAAAGCGCTTTATCCAAACGATGAACTTTATCTATTAATCGGTGCTGATCAAGCTAATGAGTTTCATCGCTGGTTAAATCCGCACGAAATTATAAAGCTCGCAACGCTCGTCGTATATAAGCGCCCAAAAAACAAACTTAACAAGCAAAACATTGATGAATTTAAAATGATCGTAATTGACGGTGCGGAGCGTGATACAAGTAGTAGTGCCTTCCGTGCATTTTTAACGCTAGATGTCCCTGTATCCGTCCTTGACTACGTAATTAAGGAGAAACTCTACTTTAGCCGCGAAATCGCGAAACGACTTAGTAACAAGCGTTACATGCATAGTTATGAAGTTGCAAAGCTTGCACGGATGATTGCCGGGGCAAATGAGCGCGACGAATTAAAGGCGTTTAAAGCTGGTTTACTTCACGATATCGCTAAAGAAGTGCCTAAGGCTAAATTAGCGGAATTAATGGCAAAACATTTTAAACGGTACAAACATATGGATGCGTGGACGCATCACCAGTTTATTGGTGCTTATTTCGTTAAACATGAATTTTTCATAAATGACAAAGAAATATACAAAGCAGTCAAATATCACGCTAGCGGTGCCAAAAAGATGGGATGGCTCAGTAAAGTTATTTATGCAGCCGATGTGATTGAACCAACACGGGGATATGATAGCAGCGCGTTAATTAATGCTTGCATGATAAATCTTGATGAAGGCTTTAAACAAGTCTTAAGCGCAAACAAAGAATATTTACTAGAAGAAAAAGGCGTTAACGTTAATAATGAATTAACATTAGCGTGCTTTGCTAAATACTTAAAATAATCAAAGCGACACCACAACAATCGAAAGAGTGGTGTTTTTTATCTTTCTTAGAACTTTCAATAATGTATATTATGTAAACTTAAACACAAGAAAACGTGATTATATGATACTTTTATATAATTACATTAAGTATTGTAAAAACTTTAGATATCCACGAATACCTTAGTTGCCCACAGTTATTAACTACTAATTAAATACCAATTACTTACCAATACTGTTATTTATTAGATTATTGAAGCCATTTATTAATGTTTCAAACTGACTTCTCGTTAATGTGCTTACAGGCCCGATTTGCTTTCCGGTTGGCTTTGACGTTTCAATATTCATTAACGGCCGTAAATAGATTCGTGCTTTATCAACGGTGCGTATTTGACTGATTTTCGCGTAACTTACTTCTGACGTGCGCACACCTTGTAAAACGCCGATTTCAACCGCTTCCGTATAGCTAAAGTGTTTTTTCGTTGTGAGCGGGACAACAACGATGTTTTGCGCTTCTTCGCTGCTATTATGAATTACGACAGCGTAATGGCGTTCATTAAGTTCGCTCCCAATGTTGCGGCCGAAATCAATTTCATACACTTCGCCCCGCTTAATATCGTAGCGTAACGTATTCATGTCGAGAAACGTCTCATAATCCAAACTGCGCTTAAACCAATCAAAAAGCGCTGCATACCTTTTGGCTCTCCACGGATCAGCTTTCGTGTTTTCACTGCTGATTCGCATGAAGCGATTTTGT